>JBBSWE010000024.1:0-28515 GCA_038046445.1 Nanobdellota archaeon
TAAAAGATACATCCTATCTGGGCCAAGCTTATTGGCAGCAATCAAGATGGGATCAACGCTATATAGCGTAGCAATTAACACCTTTTTAACCATATTCTCTTCAGAAATAGGCTCAGCGTTTAAATTGTTTTCCATACTCCTTTCAAGATTACGCTTATTTATATATCTTTCTACTAACAAGTATATATCAACACTAAACGATAGAAAGTTATAAATAGAAGTGATGTTTTTGGAAAAAGAGATGAAACTCAAAGCCCTTTGTCCTAACTGCAATAAATATAGTTATGTACCTAAACCCAAACCAATATTTTACGATTGTTTTGTTTTTGGGAAATACCCGGTTTATAAGATAAATTGGAACTGTTGCAGTAGCAAATGTAAAAAAGAATATCTCTTAAAATGGAAATTAGAAATGCTCGATGGATATATATGTGATTCTTGCAGAAAGAAAATGGGTCCAGTATGGTTTAAAGAGAGTCAAGAAGAACAATTTATCACTAGAAAAAATAAGATTGACATAATCCATCGTAGAACCATCAAAGACGGTCGGTTAATCTCTTTTAACTTGTGTAAGAATTGTTCAAAACATCCAATATGTATTATTGATGAAAGATACCGCCGAGATTCAAAAAAATTATTCAGGAAAACTAAGAAAGATGACATCAAAACCGTGTTGAGGTGAAAGTATGGAAGACGTTATCAATTACATCAATCAAATCGCTCAGAGACATGCGAAGGTAGCTAAAGAAGACCATAAAGACACTTATCAGAAAATCCTGGTGATAGAGAAAGTCCTGAAGAGATGCAAGGATCAGGAAGAAATTGAATGCCTTAAGTCTATCAAAGAAGAATATGAAGTGGAAGTTGATAAGATCACTAGATATCTCGCAAAGCATAACCGATTAATAAAAAAATTCAATTATACCTTTACAAAAGTGGAACAAGAAAAGGACAATTATATTGGGTGATGAAGATGGATGAACAACTTAAAAATATGGAGAAAATAGAGGTGAAATCAATCCAACCCAAAAGTAATATCAAGTTCATCGCTATCGGAAGTATGGGTGCAAATGCTTTCTACAAGATTCCCGAAAACGAGAAATATCCATTTTTAGCACTTGACACGGATATTTGTGGTTTCTTCTGGGTTGCAAACGCTAAGAAAATCTTGTGTGGAAAAGAGTTATGTCGTGGCTTGGGGTGTGGCGGCAGAGTCGGTCGTGGATATGCTGCAGCTCATGAAACACTTTTCCATCAAATGGGCCTTTTCGATAATCAAGAGACAAACATCTTTATCTTAGGGCTTGGTGGAGGAACTGGAACGGGTATTCTTCAATACATTTTATCTGATTTATATCGAGCAAGAGGAGACAAACAAATTAAAAATAAGTATAATATTGTTATTTGTACGTTTCCTTTAAATTTAGAAATAAGAAGATTGAAAAGAGCTAGTTTGGCTCTGGAAGAAAGCGGTGATTATGCTATAGATTTATTGATTTTAATCAGATTAGAAGAGTTGTTCTGTTTTGCGAATAATCTTTCTATTCATGAATTATTTAGACTTGTAAATGAAGGAGTCCGCAAAATTATTAATAATATTTTGAATTTGGATTATAACTTGTTTCTTAAATTAGTTCAAGAATATATTAAAAACAATAAAGTCATGGAAATAAACACTTTTAATCAGTTTGAACATCTTTTTGCCGGGGGTATAAATGAAGCGAATAATAACGCTCCTATAAACAGACATTTTACTGGACAAGGGAGAGATTTAGAGCAACTGAAAGCTATTAATAAGCTGTTTAGTTCGGAAAAGACATTCTTATTTGTGGGATGTTCTAGCGGCGAGGAGCTTGTTGATTTCCAAGAGATCTTCCAAAATAGTAAAGCACAATTCTTTGGAATAGACAATAACCAAGAAATTGTGGAAAGAGCTAATCAAGTTAAATATACTTTTCCTACCAGGATTTTCGTTGCCGATGTTTTGAAAAAAGAATTTCTTGAAACGATGACTAAAAACACGAATAATTCCCAGTTTGATGTGGTTATTTGCAGAAATTTATTAATTTATTATCCTGATGAATTAGTTAAAGAAATTATTCAAAGATTAGCAAAACTCACACGTAAAATTTTAGTTCTTGGAATCAGCGATCCTTTTCCCTATACTGTTGAAAATGATTTAGTTAAATTTGGTGAAATTAGTTTCAAAGTAATTGATTTCGAGAATAGGATATTTTGTAGAGGTAGATACTAGCGGAGGAAAGAATGAAAAAACAGGAAATAATTTGCAAACTTAACGATGAAGCGAATAACTTTTTTAGAAAAGAACAATATCAAAAAGCTCTGAAGAAATGGGAAGAAGTCATAAAAATAAACCCAAATTACAAATGTGCTATCCATAACAAAGCCTGTTGCTTATGGTCTTTGGGAAAAGCGGATGAAGCGATAAAATTTTTCGATTTGGCATTTAAACTAAAACCTTTAACTTCCTCACCGTACATGAAAGCTATTATTTTAAAATCGCAGGATAAATTTAAGGAGGCACTTGAAAATTGCAATCTGGCAGAAGAAACAAACGACGGAGATATGGAACCAGATATAATAACTGATTTAAGAGAAGAAATAATACTCGCAGAAAAGTATAATAAAATGTATGTGAAATCAAGCCAACCTCCAAGCAATAAAGAAGAATTAGAACTGTTCCTCAATTGGGCGAAGTCTTTCTGTAAGGGAAGTGGATTAAAATTAACAGGTTGTATGCTGTATGATAATGAATTCTTCTCAAATGATTACTTATCTAAATTGGTAAAAGACAAACAGATTGTCCTAAATAAAGATATGGGTAAAAAAACGGAACCCGAAAAAATAGACTTAGGAAATTTAAAAGCGGATGTAGGATACTTTATCAAAAAAACGGTGGCAGAATTCAATGTCTCGCCATGGTATTATAAATATCAAGGAAAAATCTTCAGTTCTAAACAAAATTTAGATTCTTTCAAAAAGACTAAACAATTCCTTAGTGGGTCCACAAAAGAAAAAAATATCGGGTTAATGCTGATTGTTGGGGAGATTATGTTCTTAAACTAGCATCTCTTCCAGGAAAAGAATTTCATGAAGTTAAATTTAAGACGAGTAAACTCTATACCCTTAGAACATTTATTGAGAAAGAAAAACCAAAAGGAGCAGTATTGAGTTATTTAACTTCTGATAAAGATTGTCCAATTCATGATATCAACTTATCTCCCATCTTAGATTTGTTTGATATTCCCGAATTACAATATTTTAAACTTCTGTTTGTTTCAAAAGTAAAAGCAATAAAAACACCAACAAAAAAACCTTGGCCGGAAGATGCCATTGGAATAGGATTACCCCCAACTACTGAATATATCACATTACCTTATTATGATAATAAAGTGGAATGGGTGTTGGCTTATTCAAAATGATAAAGAAGTATAACCTCTCAACCGAAGGATTAGAATTCAAGTCTGACTTTAATTTTAATTTCGAGCTGATTAAACATTTACTAGAGATTAGAACTATGAAGGGATATCTAAGAATTGATTTAATTTATCATAAGAAATCAATGAAGACTTATCTTAGTAGCAGATTGACTAATTTTCCAATAAATGAAGCTATTTTGCAATTAGAAGAGGTGATTTAAATGATGAAATCAAATATCAATCAAGAACTATACCAACAAGCTAAACTATATGTCCAAAGAAGAAGTGAACGAGAGTTCAAAGCAGAGATCAAAGAAGTCTATGACCAACTTGTGTTTGATTCTCAGATTAGGAAACTAACTTCTGCTGAACTTAAAGAAGTCAAGAAGATGTATGACTTAGCTTGCAAAGTCAAGATCAGAAGTATGGGTGGCGCTCATATAATACCAGCCTTGAGGAATAGATTAAAAACAGTATTGGAGAGTGGAAGATGTCATCTCACCGAATTAAAAGAACTCTCAGATGAAGTTAAACAATATTGGAGATATGAACAAAGCTGTTTAAAGGAGAAATGAAAAAGAAACTAGAAATAGCTATGGTCATAATTGGATGGATAATAATAGCTTTTGCAGTAGTAGCATTAATAAGATTCATAATAATATCGGGAGTGTTCAAATGAAAAAGAAAAAACGTAGTCTTGTCAATAAGATTGGTCCTTATACTGGAATTGTATTAACAGCTTTAACTTTAATCCTCGTTATTGGTGCCATGATTCATTTTTACTTAAATGGCACTTTCTCGATTGAAGATGCAGCAAAAGAATGGATAAAATCCCCTGAAAGATATTTCCGTTCTCAGATTATTAGTGAAAATAGAGGAGTTGCGTTCATTGAATATAATTGTGTCACTAAAAGAGATTGTCGTGGACAATATTTGATCTTCATTGATAAAGTGGGAGATAAATGGATTGTCAACGAAAGTTCGAAGAAAGTCTTGTGGTAAATAAATAAGATGGCTAAATGTGAACATTGTAATCAGGAAATGGATGAAGCAGAAAGCTGTGATAAAGGTAAGTTCTCACAAGTAGAGATTAAAGGGAAGTTATATCTTAGAGAGGTAGATCATTTCATGATTCCAGAAATGGAAAAATGTGGTGATTGCGGAATAATCCAACAAAAAGGTAATCTGCATCATTTTGGTTGTGATTTAGAACGATGTCCTAAATGTAAAGGACAATTGCTCAGTTGTAGGTGTAAGGCTAAATTACAGAAGTAAAATAAAACCCTACCTCTTCTTCCTTCTAGGTATAAACAACAAAATTATGATTAAAACTAAAAGAGCATTTGGTAAATGGGATAATCTCTAAGAAGAATTAGTGCAACCATAAGTCCAGCAATAACATTTAGCATAAATGTGGCATAACATTCTTTATTGGTCACTATGTATTATTTCTTTTATTTTGTTAAGTAATAATCTGGTGTTTATTATTGCTTTAGTTGTATCCACTTTGTCAAATTTTATTTTTGTGGAGTAAGAAGCATTTTCTCTCTTGTTTTTTGATTCTGCATAGAATAAAAAATCTTCGTTGTTAAGAAAGGTGAAGTTGATGAATTCTAACTCTTCCAGTGATATTTCTTTATAGTAATGTTTTATCAAGAGGCAGAGTGTAGCATCATGATTTTTTGAAAAAAGGCCTTTTTTTAGTAATAATGCTAGTGCGGCATGATATAAAGTGTAATAACAGCCAACCAATACCCAATCAGAAAAATCAATTTTGGAAGTGTTTTCTACAAATTTCATATTATGATCCGCTTTTTCGATATGCCCTTTTATCTCTCCTAGATCTTCCCGGAGATTAAATATTTGCTTTTCTATTTCATAATCATTGATTTTCTGGTTTAGCGCTTCTTTTGAAGCCAACATCTTTTTTAATTGGAATTCATTCATTGTACATCAACTCATAAAAGTACTTATTATTAAATACTGGAAAGCCGGTGTTTATGCCCGATTGTATGACCATGTCTTCTTTCATTTTTAATTCTTTATAAAAATTTGCTTCGATTATTTGAAATGTTTGGATACTTATTCCCGTGAGTGATTCGGCATGGTTTTTGGCATCTTTAGTATTTGTTTTAGTGGTGAAGATTTCTATGATATCAATATCTGAATCCTCTTTATAATTACCTTTTGCGGTTGAGCCGAACACGATCATCAAAATAGGCTTATTCTTTAAGGCTTTTAGATACTCTTTGATGGCATTTTTCCTTAATAGAGGAAGTGCTTCTAGCTTTTCTACATCAAATAAAGTGAATATTTCTGGAAGGGCTTGTTTTTTGATACAATATCTTTTTAAGTTGGCTTCTTTGTGGCTTTTGAGGATGTTTGTTTTTTCAAGAGCTTGTAAATGCCTGCTAGTGGCGCTCTCTCTGAGATTTATCTTTCGTGAGATATCTCGTAAGTGTAAGAGAGAGTTATGATTAGTGTAGAATAACTGTAAGATGCGCCAGTACTGCTTCTGGATTATTGTTCTAATCATTGTAACAGTTGTTCTAATTATTAGAACATTTAAAAAGGTTTCGGTTGATTCTTATTAAAAGTCAAAGGCACTCTTAAATTTCTTAACTGCTCTGTTTTACTCAAAGTGGGGTGAACATGCAAGTTTCGAATTTGATATACTAAACGCACATAATATTTGTAATGTTATTAAAGCTTAAACCAGTGCGTTTAGTATTACGAAACGTCCGTACGTTGAGTATACATGAGATAGCACATGAATTGCTTCATCAGAAGTCTTCACTTTCGAATCAGCAGTTTTTGAGTTGTTTGACTTTCTCATCGAGAGTTTTGATCTTCTGCTGATAGTTCTCAAAGCCGTTAGCCGGACAAAGAGTGGGATTTTCTTGGCTGGAATAGAGCTTTAATTCTTCTTCTGTTTTAATTTTAAAATTTAATACCACTGCAATATATTTTTCTACTTCCTCTAAACATTTATTTTTAGTATAGGGAATAAGATCATCATTTTTCATTTCAGCTAGGATTAAATCCAATTGGCTGGAAATATCTTGATATCCAACCTTTTCTATGACCACATCGTCTCCAGGACCGCCCATATATTCATCATCAGTAATTACTTCAGAATCAATCTTAGCTTCTTTGGTTAGATCAACTACTCTAATATAGAAATCTAAGTTCTTTTTAATTATTTCTTCCATGACCATTTACAACACCTCTCTCGCTTAATGGAAGATGACCTATATAAAGATTATTTTATTACAATATAGAGAATGAGAGAAGTCCAAAAAATATAAATACCTTCAGAATATCCCTTCCGTAAAATGAAAAAGATAATATTCGGATTAATTATTATCATTCTGCTTCTTCTTACTGCTTGTAAACAAGAACAGACACAGATATCCAACCCTGCTTCCACGTATTGTATAGAACATAATGGAACGTTGGAAATTAAGACCAACGCAGAAGGACAGTATGGTATCTGCCACCTCCCCCAAGGAGACTGTGAAGAATGGGCGTATATGAGAGGAGAATGTAGGTGACCACAAATAAGCCCCAATGTAGTCACCTAAGACCAAAACATTTAAATATGTAGTCACCTATTATTCTTATATGCACCTTGAAAAGAGGAAATTCGGAAAAGTAACCAAGTATTTCATATCTCACTCCTACCGAGAGGGAGATAAAGTTCATAAGTTTAGAAAATACTTAGGACAAGATCTAAACCCTAAACTATTAGGAGAAAGAAAAATCATCGCTGAAAAGCTGATTCTAGAAGAAATTCATAAATACACTATCATCAATGATCCTCTTCAAATAGATTTACCGAAAGAAGAGATTGATGATATAAAGAAATTAGAAGCACAAATTCCCTTAAAGATATCACACTTATCAGAAAAAGACTGGAAAGAATTCTCCAAGTTATTCACTTACAACACTAATGCTATTGAAGGAAGTAAACTAAATCAAGCAGAAGTAAAAGACTTACTAGGTAAGGATAAATGGCCGGATAAATCTAAAGAAGATATTGCTGAAGCTTTTGGCGTGGATGAAGCCATTTCTTTTATTAGAACCACTAAAGAGCACATTTCTTTAGAATTAATCAAAGAGATTCATAGGATTGTTTTCAAAAATTCTAAGCCTTTTGGAGGAAAGTTCAGAAAGAAAGGAGAAGAAGTAGTGGTTATGAATGGCTACGGCGTTGTAGTACATGAGGGAGCACCACAAGCTAGAATCATTCCCCTACTTAAAAAATTAGTAGATTGGTATCAAAAAAATAAAGATAAGTATCCTGGAATAATTTTAGCTGCAGTCGTTCACAATCAGTTCGAAAACATTCATCCCTTTGCCGATGGAAATGGACGGGTAGGCAGAATTATTCTTAACAATATCTTGATTAAACATAACTTACCTCCGATTAATATTAATTTTAAGAATAGAATTGAATATTATGAATCCTTGCAAGCGTATGAAAAGAACCATGATTTAAAACCAACTATTAAGCTATATCTAAAAGAGTATTCTGATTTAAAGAAAATCCTCAACAGCAATGATACTAAAAAATAATACCTTATTCGGATTTTCTAAAATCAAAAGCGTCCATATCCAAATATAAATAATTGAAATCTCTACTCTTTTGATCTAAAGAAAAAATTAGGTGACTACAAATAGGTAGAATTGTGGTCACCCACAATTCTGGAAGAATGGGCGTTCTTCAGAGGAGAATGTGGTTCAACATAACTTTGATCATCGAAAGAAAAGTCTTGGCATTATTGATCGATTCCTGAGCGTAAGGGATATTGGCTTCAGATTGAACTTGATAAGTAAAGATACCTCTTTTTCTTTTTTCATCAAAAAATATTTTTAATAATGTCTCCGCTTTTGTGGCTTCTTCTTGGTAAATCTTCCACAGTTTAGTATCAACCACTCCGGAATCTACCAATATCTTAAATTCATCATACGTTTTCTTGTGTTCTTCGGGCATTGAGGTTTCAATGTTTCTTGAACAGAGAAAAGCTTTAGCCGAGTAAAAAATGGCATAATAAGCTTCAGAGATAATATCATTATAGAAGGTTTTTTCTGAGGGTACTCCTAACATCCGTTTAAACTTTTGATTGGTGGAAATATCAAAGTTAATCTTAGCTAGTAGGAGCTTATTCTCTCCTCTTTCCAGATACAGTTTAACCTTTGAATCCACGTTCTATAGCCTCTTTGATCAGTTCGAAATATCTTTCAGCATTCCGAAAGAGAAGATTATTCTTAAATATTTCCTTACCAAAATTTTGTTCTTTGCTCAATAACATATCCACAAAATCTTTCTGAGTGAAAGTGATCGGATGGATAGGTGGATGAAAAGAGAGAGTGAGATTTTCTAACTGTTTTTGTTTTTCTAACGCCTTATCTTTGGTGATCAAAGCTAAATCTATATCTGAAGTTGTTTTTTGTGTACCTTTTGCATAACTTCCAGTAACAATAAGAATATCATCCTTGAACTTTTCGCTGATTTCGTTAATATTAGGAATGTTTTTCTTTAAAGCTTCTTCTTGTTCTAAGTAACTGAGTAAATTAATAGTCTGCGGACTAAAGTCTAAACGAATCAGATTAGAAGTTCCCACTTTCTGAGAGATAAGAATATGTTCTTGGTTTAACTCGTTTACCGCTTCATAGATCCTTTGATAAGATTTCTTTTTGAGTTGATGCTTTATCTGGAGGATAGTTGACTCTAAGAAAGGATTGTTTCGGAAGAGGTTCAATACGATTATTTTGTTCTTGCTTAACATGGGATAACATTATCCCTTTATTGGGACAATATATAAATGTTTGGGTGGATTCCAAGAAGAATGGGCGTTCTTCAGAGGAGAATGTTTTCCGCAAAAAACTTTATAAAAAGGAAAGTTTCTGAGAATTCTATGCTCCTCTATTACCACCAAGACGTCGAACTGCACCTTTCTCCAGATATAAGCAGTGATTTTAATATAACCACCCCAGAACGTCTGGAAGAGAGAGTGAAACATAATTTAAGGGTTTTTATGGAACATAACCCTAAATATAAAGAGTACATCCACAGATTCTCTCCGTTAAAAGGAGTAATCATCTTAGACGCCCATGGCGATGAAAAGGAAGGAAAGTTTGTCTATTGGGACGGAGATAAATCTTATTCAGTGCAGAGTTGGATCAACCGAAACGATGGCAGAGCGGCAGCATTAATCCTTTCCTGCTGTAATCCTGCTTCTTTAGAAATCAGATCAAAAAAATCTATCGTGTTAGTTCCAGATCAAACCTTTTCGGGAGAGAGATTAAATAATGGAAAGGTAACAATAGAAATGTACGTTCCTAAGGTTGGTTATGTAGATTCTTATATCATTGACTATGAGTTAGGAAAATTACCTTTCATCGTGTAGCTTCACTTAACGTGCAAATTGGCTTAAAGAAACATCTACTCGACTCCAGCAAGTAATCCCGGGAAGAAAGTAATATTTAACTGCTTCAATAGGATTAAGACCCATTTGTTGCAGCAATTCTCGATCTAAGTTTAAGGTTTTATTTCCTTTAGCGTGGAATACCGCAAAATGGGGCTTCTCGTCTTTATAAGCAAGATGAAAATCATCCATCAGCCTCCGTAAAAAACCACCGGCTTGCGTTAGGTCTAAAGGAGTTTGAGCTACATTCAAGATTCCGGTATAAATATTCTGGCCCTGACCTTCTAACAAAGGTGAAGCAGTATATGAAATTTTTACGCCTTCTCCTTTCAAGACCAAATCAACAATTCTACTATCGGAAGTAGGAGGACGTTCCACACTAAACTTCTGATGATAAACCCATCGAGCATCATCACCGATTATTTTTAAGTAAGGAGAAAAGAATTCTTCCGCATCGCGAGGATTTAAACCCCTACCAAGGTGATCTTTAGGTACGAGCATCGCCGTAAGCGTTTCCGGCTTTGGTGCAAATAAACGAGTAAGCATATTCATTTCCTAAATGGATTTTATTTATAAATTTATCTTAAGATTAAACGCCGACATTATAACCCAGATTTTAGACAGCCACTGGACAACCTCTAATTCTGCCAAATTCCCCAGTAATAGTCTCTAAAACCGCAAAATCCCAAAGCCACTGGTCCACTGGTCAAGTCCGGCTAAGGTATATAAAGGAGTGCTGATATTAAGTAAATCATGGAAAAAGCAATGGTGGTTTTTGAAGGGAAAAGTATCCGCCGGATTTGGCATGACGAGAAATGGTACTTCTCAATCATTGATATTATTCAAGTTTTAACAGATAGTTCTAATCCTCGAAATTATTGGAATATGCTTAAGGCGCGTGAAGCTGAACAAGGAATTGAGTTGTACACCATTTGTGTACAACTGAAATTACCCGCTGCTGATGGCAAATACTACGAAACTGACTGTGCTAATACTGAATCCTTATTCCGTATCATTCAATCCATTCCTTCCAAGAAAGCCGAGCCTTTCAAACGCTGGTTAGCTCAAGTCGGTTATGAAAGAATTCAGGAAATAGAAAACCCCGAGTTAGCTCAAGATCGGGCCAAAGAATATTATGAACTGAAAGGATATCCGAAAGATTGGATAGATAAAAGATTAAGAGGCATTGCTATCCGGCAAGATTTAACTGATGAATGGAAGAATCGCGGAGTTCAGGAAAGAAGAGAATATGCTATCTTAACTGATGAAATTAGTAAAGCCACTTTTGGAATTTCCACCAAAGAACATAAAGGAATAAAAAGTTTGGATCCCAAGTTTAAGAATCAAAACCTCCGCGACCATATGAATGATTTGGAGCTAATCTTCACCATGCTAGGAGAAGCTTCTACTATCAGAATCGCTAAAAATAAAGATGCGCAAGGTTTTGTGGAAAATAAAGGAACATCGCAGGAAGGCGGAAGTGTAGCCGGAGTGGCCAGGAAGGAATTAGAAAAGAGAAGTGGAGAGAAAGTTGTTTCTGAGGAGAACTATTTACATTTGCAGGAAAAGAAAAAGAAGCAGATAAGATAGGATCATTTTGTCGGAGCCGCCAAATGGATCATACCAACACACTTACCAGCAGAGCCACAGCACAAGCGATCATCACACCAGTAATAACCCAACCTAATAAATTAGATTTCCAGCTGTTAGTATAATTGCCCATCACTTCTTTATTATTAGAAATCAGCATGATTACTACCATCAAGGCCGGAGCAATGATACCGTTAACTACCGCAGCATAATATAACATCTTAAACGGAGGGATGTGAATGAAATTTATCAGCAATCCAGCCACAGTAGCAATAGTAATTACGGCGTAAAAAAAATGCGCCTGTTTGAACTTAAGATATAATCCTTCTTTCTGTTTAAAAGTTTCTGCCAGAGCATAAGAAGCTGATCCCGCTAAGACCGGAATGGCCAACAACCCTACTCCTACTATACCTAAAGCAAATAAGAGGTAAGTAAAGTTGCCCGCCAGAGGCTTCAAAGCCAGAGCGGCTTGGTCTGCGGTTTGAATATCAGTAATACCAGATGCTCCTAAAGTGGCGGCGGTCACGATCACGATAAAAAAAGTAACCAATTGAGAGAAGAACATTCCAAACAGGGTATCGTAACGCATCTCTCGTAACATGGAAAAATTAAAACGAGGAATGCCTTTACCCATACTCTTCAAAACTTTTCGATCTACTTCTTCTTCCACTTCTTCACTGGTTTGCCAGAAGAATAAGTAAGGAGAAATGGTCGTCCCTAAGAAAGCCACAATGTTGAACAGATAATCTTTAGAAAAAGTAAGATGAGGGATAAAAGTAAAATGCAGCACTTGACTCCAATCAATCTTGATCACAAAAGCGACGATAATGTAAGCTAATAAAGAAAGACAAAGATATTTCAACACTTTGACATAGCGATGATAAGAGACAAATATTTCTAACAATACTGAAAAAAGAGTGATGCCCAGAAGGAGATAGACAAAAGGTATTCCAAACAATAATTGTGCCGAAGCGGCCATCGCTCCCAGATCCGCGCCGATATTGACGATATTAGCGATCAATAAAAGAATTACGGAAAAGTATAAAATAGATTTAGAATAATGTTTGCGCATCACTCCGGCCAGACCTTTTCCGGTAACTACTCCAATTCGGCCGCACATCTCTTGAATAGCAGTCATGAAAGGAAGGACGAACAGGGCCATCCAAGATTGAGTATAACCAAATTTAGCTCCAGTTTGAGAATAAGTAGCAATTCCAGATGGATCATCATCAGAAGCACCGGTAATGAATCCCGGACCTATCTTTTGAAAGAATCTTCTTAGTTTACCAACCTTCTTTTTACCTCTTTTTAACATTAAACGAAAGGATTATTTAGGGATTTTTAAAGGTATGGGGGAGGTAAGTTAGTCTGGTGCTGGCGCGGTCAATATTTGCTGATTGAGCTGAACCATTGCTCGGCAAGAAAATTAAGTTACGCTCCTCTCTTTTTTGTTAACAAGGGAGCGGCGAAATCAGCGACCGCCAATGCACCAGACTTCCAGTAGAAATAATATCACTTCTTCTTCTTCCAATGCTTGATGCGCATAACATTCTCCCACACAAAGAAAGCAGTGATGAAATACATCACAATTACTCTCCAATCTATCCAGCCGAATTGATATACTCCGTAAACAGTTACGATCAAGAACAACGGAGCCTGCCAAGGATAAGTGAAAAGTTTTATTTTACGCATTCGTTGAAGAAAGGCAATGAAGTTTATAATTTTATCCCAGAAACCTTTAAATAATCACTACAGAATATAATTATTAATGTCACAAAACCAGGCCAATAATCAACCTAATGCCCATTCTCATGAACCTAAATTAGGTCCACCGGACTGCATCATCAAAATCAATGATTATGTGTGGGAGATTCCTACTAGCTTCAGAGAAGGAATGTTAGTTCCGGCTCGGATTTATGCCAGCAAATTATTATTAGATTCTATGGATGCCGGAGTATTCAATCAGGTCGCGAATGTGGCATCTCTTCCCGGAATCCAAAAGACCGCTTTCTGTATGCCTGACGGTCATTGGGGCTACGGATTTCCTATCGGCGGAGTAGCTGCTTTTGATCCCAAAGAAGGAGGAATCATCTCTCCCGGTGGAATCGGCTTCGATATAAATTGCGGCATGCGTTTAATCACGACTAATCTTACGATAGACGAAGTCAAACCTAAAATCAAAGAATTAGTGGATAAATTGTATAAAGCAGTTCCGGCCGGAGTGGGCTGTAAAGGAACCATCAGATTGACCAAAGAACAATTTAATGACATTTGTAAAAAAGGAGCGGAATGGTGCGTAGAAAACGGATTCGCCACTAAAGAAGATGTAGAATGCATCGAAGAGCACGGCTGCATCAAAGGAGCCGATCCCAGCAAAGTTTCCGAAATGGCGGTAAAGCGTGGCTTCGACCAATTGGGCACTCTGGGCAGCGGAAATCATTATTTAGAAATTCAAGAAGTGAAAGCGGGAAATATTTTTGATGAAGAAATAGCTAAAGTGATGGGCATCACCGGACCCGGACAGATTGTAATTATGATTCATTGCGGTTCCCGCGGATTCGGACACCAGATTGGTACAGATTACTTGAAAACTTTTTTAGAAGTCATGCCGAAATATAATATCAAAATCTTAGATCGAGAATTAGCCTGCGCTCCCTTCAATTCTCCCGAAGGGCAGGATTATTACAAATCCATGGCTTGTGCGGCGAATATGGCTTTCGCCAATCGTCAAGTGATTATGCATCGAGTGAGAGAAGTATTCTCGGAAGTATTCCACAAAACTTCGGAAGAAATGGATATTAAGTTAGTTTATGATGTAGCGCACAATATCGCTAAGTTAGAAAAACATAAAGTAAATGGAAAGATGAAAGAATTGTTAGTGCATCGTAAAGGTGCTACTCGCGCTTTCGGACCAGGAAGACATGCTGACTTGCCAAAGAGATATGCTAAAGTCGGTCAGCCGGTGATTATTGGTGGAAGCATGGAAACCGGATCATATTTATTAGTGGGCACGGATCATGCTGATAATGAAACTTTTGCTTCTACTGCACACGGAGCAGGAAGAATTATGTCTCGAGAAGCGGCTAAACGACAATTCCGCGGAGACCAATTACAGAAAGAGTTAGAGAAAAAAGGGATTTATATCCATGGCTCCACTATGGCTGGACTAGCAGAAGAAGCTGGTGGAGCTTACAAAGATATTGATTTAGTAGTGGAAACGTTAGAACATTCTGGGATTACTAAAAGAGTAGTGCTGCTAAGGCCGGTTGGGAATGTGAAGGGGTAGATTAACGTTTAGTATCTACCAGTAGTGAAATACCCAAAAGGTTTAAATATTCTTTTAAATAATTGTCGTATATGTCCATCGAAGAAGAGCGAGAGAGAGAATGTGAAAATGAGTTATTATCTCTCCTTAAACAACATCCCGAGTTGTACACAATTGTTGCTAGCGACATTTTTCCTACCCGAATAAAAATATGTGCTAATGCTCAAGAGATTTTAGAGAAATCATCTTGTTCATGTAAAATGTATCGCTGGGGTTTGCTGAATCAGCAGTTATATCTTAAAAAGTTGGAAGGGATGGTAGATAGGTTATATCTAGCAGTAAAAGAAGGAGATCCTTCTGCAGAACGTTCGCAATTCTCTTGCCTTCCTAACGCTCTCTCTATGTTTGATATGGGAAGAAGAGAAAAGAGACCCTTCCTCTCGCCGTTGGATGATAAAACTCATCCTTTAAATAGAACGGCAACGCAAAGTATGATTGAAGAAATGCTCTCTTCTCCCTTAGAAGAACTTATTCCGGAAGAATTGAAAGATAAAGAAATTTTAGAGACGTGGTTGAAGATAACTGCTGCTTATGACCTTTACGTTTTAAATCCACATTTTAGCGATAATGCTATCGAGAAAGGAGCCCGAGCTTATGTGATGGCAGCAGATAATGTTTTTGATGTTATTTTAGGCTTACCCAAACCGAGAGATCTTTGTAGTTTCAAAAGATGGTTGGATCAAGCCAGAAACGTTTTGGCTGCTTCTAAAGAGATAATGGAATTAGGAGCAAGACAAGCAGGAGTGATGCAAAATCCCACCACCAAAAGATTGGAAGAATTCTTTTCAAAACAATCTGCATCTTTAGAACAACACTATTTACAGGTTGGTTTTAATTCTTCTTGGGAAGACAATTATCACAATCATATCCTTGGGGTCTGCCTATTTCACGCTTGGAAAAAAGTAGGAGACAGATTAGAATTAGGAAAAAAAGAAAAAAGGAGTTTGCATACTTTATTGTATTGTTTGGATCCAGCCACCCATATGCTTTATTTTAGCGGGAATAAAGACACTAATTTTCCCCAAGCCGTAGCAATCTTTTTTGAAGCCAAAGACCATTCAGAGGTACCTTATCTGGTGCTGGAAGGAGTGATTGCTAATGATAAAGTATCTGAATTAGTGATACAAGAACGAGACACATATCGTAATTTCCAAAAAGGATTGTTTCAACCAAATTATTTTTTGGATATGATTTTACATTATTCTTTAGCTTTCGCTAAGGAACAAAATAAATCTTTGTTGATCCCTTTGCACCAAGTAACGGGCACAGAAGAATATGGACCACAAGAATTTTTACATTATTTGGGTCGTCTTTTTCCAGAGTATAGACATGGAATACAAGTAGTTCGTGATTTCCGTCAGGAAGCAGGAAATAAAAAATTAGTTATTGCTGATGATCCGGAAACGGCAGCAACCATTTACTTAGAGAAAGAATCAATAGGATTACAACGAGTTCTGAATCAATACGGGATTGACGTACCGGAACATCTACAAAAAGATGGAAGAATCAGACTATTGAATCATGCTTGGGCCAATCCTCGAGAGGATAATACTTGGTGCAATGTAGCTAAAGGGAAAGTTTCCGGATTGCTTTTTCCTCTGAAGGAGCTCCGCAAGATGGATCTCAATACAAATTAATTCTTAACGTATAGGTCTAAACATCAACCCATGATTGACCAAAACCTCCGTGGGATAAAGCAAAGATCCGGAATTGAAAGCTCCTAATCCCGCACCATAAGCACCGCTTGATCCATTTAACCCAAATCCGAGAGAATCATCAATATTAACTATTGATCCTGGATGCGGAGCAGAATCTTCTATTTGTAACATACCTCCAAAAGAAGGACGTTGTCCGATAAATCTACTAACACTACTTCCTATTGGTCTTCCTTCCCCTCCATTAGAAGGATTATTAAAAACCGTCCCAGTATGAAATCCAACAATAGTTCGATGCCATTCCGCAGAAGGAATAGATCCTCCTACACTAAGTTGATAGATTACTCTTTCTGCTACCATTTCAGTTAGTTCTCGAGAAGAATAATATTTCAAGAATGCGGCAATCCCTTTTGGCAGATTGTTCATCTCATTCAATGCTTCTACTTCTAATTTTAAAAGATCTTCTAGGGGATGGTCAAACATACGAACTATTTTTCTTATAATTACAAAAGCTGTTGGTAGTTCAATGGTACTATCGCCATAATTGGGACGTCGTTCATCAGAAGTAAAAACCCGCTTTTCAGTTTCCGGTAAATTAACACGATCATCAGTAAAACCATCCAAAAAAATACTATCCACCCCCATATTGACGGTTCCATTGGACATAATCCTTACTGCCTGCGGATAGGCCGCAGCAGAATAACTCAAAGTTAAAGCCGTACATACCGATGCTACAATCTGTTTTAAGTTCACTTTACACCTCGCAAAATTCCTTTCATGATTCCCCTTCCCTCAACTCTTCCTTCTCTCCATCCGCGAGAATCTCTTTCCGTATCAAATAAACCACGAGATTCCCTCACTCTTCCGTCTTCAGTCAAACCCCGACGCAAATGTTCTTCTCGTCGTGCCGAACTAATTATGCCATGAATGTAATTCCGAACTCCAAACCTTTCCATTTCCCTTAAACTTAACCTATAATTACTTAGACCATTTTCAATTGTTTGATAATCCGAATATGGGTTTATCCCCATCGCACGAAGATAATCACATACAGCCCTGTCCCCCATAATTTCGTCCAGAACAGACTCTTTTCTTTTTCCTTCTTTGATGGTTTCTTTAGCCACAAGTGGGTCTATGGCTCTCAATTTAAATAGTACACTGGTCGTATCTATCTTCGGTTCAGAAAGAGCTTCTTTATCCACCATAACTTTAATATCAAGATAACTTAATTCTTGGGCAACTTCAAACGCATTTCCTTCAATCCCTCTTTCTTTCAGTGCTTGAACTAGATTATTATTAGAATATATCTGCCGAGTAAAAGATCTAGTTGTTTCTTCCCTTAACCATCTCTCTGCATCTTGGATGGTCCACTTTTCCATCTGGATCTGAATATTTCTTTTATCCAACCGCTCCAGATAATGTGTTAATCTTTGATGATTAGTGTTGACGGACTGTTCAAAACAACTAATCTCCGCATTAAGGCGAGGTAAATCTTGATTTAAAACTTCTCTTATCAAGGCAGACGGAGTATAGGTCTTTCCCGAAGATTGAAATCCTTCCGGACCTTCTCGAAACAAAATTTCTTCTGCTAACATCTGTTGAAGGTCGTTACGAGTAAAATAACGGTCTAAAGGAAGTTCCTGCTTTTTTCCTTCTGCTACAATTTCTAACACTTGATAATCTAAATAGCCCGCTTCTCGTGATTGGTATAATCCGGTAAGAATAACCTTTTTTGTTCCTACCATTGTTCCAGCAGCACAAGTGCGTACCGCTTGGGAATATCCTTTTGAAGCATAGCTCAAAGAGAGGGAAAGAAGCACTGTTACTGTTAGTTTAGAGATATACCCCTGCATAGTAATAGTTAAAACTAGCAACTATAAAAAGGTTCTCTTGAAAAATCATTCAATTCTTTGTTCTACCTTAAAAGAATTAAATACCATTATTGTATCGAAAGAAACGATGTTCTCGGAAAAATTCTGTCGAATATCATTAAACAGATCATGGAAATGGGCATTACTTCTGGCAAAAATATTTACCTGATAATTCCAATTACCGATGGTTCGATAAGACCACAAAATATTCGGATGATGTTTCATAAAAGTTATGAACTTCCTTTCATCCAAATTACGCAGATTGAAAAGCACCGGATACATCTGATAACCCATTTGAGCTAAAGAGAAAAAGGTAGAAAATGTACTGATTACTCCTTTTTGTACCAAACGAGAGAGATGTTTGTTAACGGTAATAAAATTACTTCCGGCCTCATCGGCAATATCCTTAAGGTTCATCCGAGCATTCAATTTGATCAAGTTTAATATCTTCAAATCTAATGGATCAACTTCTACCATCTCCGAATTATGCTCTTGATTCTCTAATTCTTTATGATAAGAAGAACCTTTACTTTCTTTAATTTGACTTAGACGTTCCAACTCTTTAGGACATTCTTCCAAAAGGAGGTCCAAATCCCAAGGATATTCTTGAATAGTGTTCAAGATAGCATAATCTTGGATGGAAGCATTGTACTTATCTAATATCTTACGTAAAGTAACATCGAATTCTTCCATATTTTTGGAAGTGGTCTCAATAGAAATATCAAACCTTCCACCCACGTTTTTAAGATTAGTAATCTCTTTGATCTTCATCAGATCATCAATCATCTCCTTTTCGTTAGTAGGAGTTTTAAGTTTAAGGTAAACATTGTGCGCAATCATCCCAATCTTACGCACATTTACTCTAGCCACAAATCCATGCAAGAAATTTCTTTCGTGCATCTTCTTGATACGATAGGATACTACCTCTCTTTTTAGTTTCAAAGCCTTAGCGATAGCGGTATTAGAAAGACGAGAATTCTTGCCTAAAAGGTAAGCTATTTTCTTATCTATCAGATCTATTCTTTGCGGCATAGCCTTCCAATCTATTTCCCCTCTAAAATTACTTATCCTCATTTTATTAACGAAAGTGATACTTATATATAAATTTATTTAATTTTCGTAAAAAAACACGAAATAAGTTTTATTACAACTTTTACACTCACTTTCTTCATTCAGAGTTTAAGGGTGGTTTTTGAAATGAGAATTCAACGAAAGTTTAGCAAAGAACCGGAAAAGTTGTTGAAAAGTGAAAATTAAAATTATCGGAGGTAAACAAAATGCTGGAAGAAAAAATGAAATCAGTTGTAAGTAAAGCCAAAGTAGGAATTGCGGCATTGGCTGCGGTTGGCTTGATGGGAATTGCCAGTTGCGGTTCGGAGGACATTCCCTGCGATAAATCCGAAGTAAAATACAATTATTGTAACGATTATGCCGGTCAATATCGATGTGAATCAACTCAGCGTTGCGTATGCAGCAAAGCTTCTGAAGGATCTTCGTGTGAGTGCCATTGTGTTGGACATGTGGACAAGGGGTATTAAAGGAAATGGAGGTAAACAAAATGCTGGAAGAAAAATTAAATTTTTTAGGAAAAATAAGAACAAGCATCCAAAAGAACATAGGAATTTATTCAGTAATTGCAGGATTATCGTTGGGTGCATTAGGTTGTGGACCAGAAGAAGTGAGCTGTCGTAAGCCCACCAATGAAAATTATAGTGGTACAAATCGTTGTGCGGGATCCGTATATGGAACACCTTATTCGATTGACACGTGTTCCTTGCTGGATAAATTTTGTGTCTGTAAAAAACCCGAAGGCGCCCCAGACAGCGAATGCGAATGCAATTGTGTTTCAATCCATGAACCACACGAAAAAGGGTGGTAAAAATGCTGGAAGAAAAACTAAACAAAATGGAAAGAAGTGAGAAGAAGAGTTTCAGTTTATCAAATCTGCGTGATCTGGTCAGTAATAGATTTTATGCGGGAGTGGCAGCTGTAGCTAGCGCTTTGATTTTATCTGGATGTGAATCTGCTCAGAAGTGTACTCCAGAACAAGAAAAAACTGCTCGTAATTATTGTAATGATTATCAGGGAAAAGATATCTGCACCAGTTGTGAAAGATGCGAGTGTACTGCAGACAGCTATCCTGAATTCCATTGTTCTTATGACGGCAGTTCTAGCATTGGTTGTGATGATAAATATGATAAATACTAATGGTGAAATAAAATGTTAGAAACAAAAATTAAAGAGATTATTGTTGCAGCCATCGTTGCTGGATCAGCGCTAGTTACTTCCTGCCAGCCGGAATATACTACGCCTTCTCCGGAATGCTGTGCCCAGATTGCTTGTTCTAAGACTAGTAACACTCCTATTTGCGCCGGAGACGGAAATGATTGCTATTGCCGAAAAGAGACTTGTTGCGATTCCATGTCCTGTTATGGAAATACCCAATGTGTGACTGGATATCAGGGACAGGGATGCATGTGCGAACAGATTCCTAATGACAAATACTAATGATAAAGTAGGATGAAGAGATGATTAACACAAAAACTTAACTAAAATATATCGGGGGAAAATAAAATGAGTTTAACGGATAAACTGAGGAATATTGGGATGGGAATAGCCTTAGCTGGAGCATTGGGTGGAGCGTTTTCCGGATGTGCGGGAACCGGACAATATCGACAAGGATCAAGAATAATTGAGTATAGTACTCCTAGTGGAGATGGTTTCTCCAACGAAGCCCCACCTACGAAGAAAGACGTAATGAATTTATTCCAGAACAAGTGCGATATTATACATATTGATAGTATGCCAAATGAAGTAAACGGCAAGAAATATGTGGAAACAATATTAGCCGGTGAAAGAGAACTTGAATCGGGTTCTGGAAAATACGTTACCGAATGGAGAGTTAACCT
This sequence comes from Nanobdellota archaeon, assembly GCA_038046445.1. GTDB lineage: Archaea > Nanobdellota > Nanobdellia > Woesearchaeales > GW2011-AR9 > JACRPH01. Next base: position 21,222 of record JBBSWE010000024.1, read on the forward strand.
GTCTGATGTATGTAAGGTGTATATCAAAGCAGACCGAACTCCAGTAGTAGATTGGTTTGTAGGAGATAAAGTAGTAATTCACACTGGAAGTCTTCATGTATATCCTTTAGAATTTCCAGATAAAATCGCCAAGACATTTGGGGATATAATTCATTATTACATGAGCCAAAATATCGTAGAAGGAAGATGTGAACATTATTTGGATTATATCAGAAGGAATTATGCCAAAAATCGGCCATTAACGGATAGAGAAAAAACAATGGTTGCAGCAAGCCTAAATAATGAGGACAAGGGAATGCTGGCCCAAGGATATTCATTCTTGATGCCATTAGCCCCACAGAAAGCAGAGTTATATGGAATAGGTTTAGAAAAACTGGCTGGATTAGAAGAGATTAGTTTCTCTAGCGTCGATAAAAAAGAAGATGTAAGTAGAAAATATCAGAATGGGGCCATTACAGAAATTAAAGAGGGTAAGGTTAAGAAAGGTAAAAGTAAGGTTCTTTTTGTAAGAGAGTGAAAACAAAATGAATCTTACCACAAAACTTTTATTTCCTTTTTTATTTTTTCAAATGTGTAGTTGTTCAGCTTCCCTTCGAGATAATTACTTTAATTTAAACTCATACGATCGAAGAGAAGAAAAGGTAGAGATAATAGAGGAATATGTACCAAATAGGAATATTATTTTTGAAGACCGAAATTCAGAAGAGGTTAGTTTAAGGAAATTAGAACAAAGTTTTAATGGGGGATATAGAAAAGAGAGAGGAAAAATAAAAGAAGAATTTTCAAATCGAAGAGTAAAAATAGAATATTTAGAGAAAGAAGGCAAGAAAGAACCAGCCCTGGTTATTTATGAAGGAGAAAGTATCAAAGAAACACTTTATTTATCTGGAATCCAGAGGGTTTGGGGAGTAATTACAAAATACAAAAATGAGGACAAAGTTAACACCATTCTAGGACTAGAATATAGAAGTAGAGTAGAAGGGATAAGCGATCTTCCCATAACCAGATTTGAACAATATCAATTCAAGATTACTGAAAGATCAGACCGAGAATTAGAAAGATCTGCCGAAGTTTTGGACTCACTAATAGCAAAATATTCTTACGGGGCCTTTAGCGAAGGATTGGAAAAAGCTTCTAAGATTGGAAGAATTGAGGAAAAAACAGCAGTTCCTAAAAAAGTAATGGTGGAAAACACGTTCTTTTCTCCAGACGAGTATATTCCAGCATGTAATGGACATAAAATTCCAGGAAAGAAGGTTGAACCCTTAGGAACCATTGAATTTGAGGAATGCGAAATAGATAAGAATTTTTCCTCGATGTATGAAACTAAACAATTAGTAGATAATATTAACAGTAAGAACTTGGAAGGAAAAGTGTTGTTATTCTGTGGAAACTCATCTATTCCCCCTGCAAATTTTTGTAAGGAAGAATATGCAGATTATGGAAATCATGAATTGTCATTTGATCGAGCAGAGAATTTAGGGAAAATAGTCTACGAGCAGATGAGTGAAAAAAGAAGCAAAGTAACTTTCATTGCCTATCCGAACAGCATTAGATTAAATTCTAAAAATGTGCAGATTTTTTTAGTGGGATCAGAAGAGAAATAGTTTGGAGATAAAAATGACCATTACAAATAAACTGAAAAGAAGTTTACTTTCTGTACTGGTAGCAGCCGGACTAAGTATTGGATGTAACGATTATCGTCCGGTAGATAACCAACCAAAGATGCCCGTCGCGGAAGCAGAGCAGACGGCAGAAAGAACCTATTCTCTCACTCTTCCAATACGAGATAATTCCGGAAATGAAATCTCTTCTGCAGCCTATCAGCATTTAGGCCAGGAGCTGAGCGATCACTTTGGCGGCGTATCCATACAGCCGCATACTTTCGGCTGCTGGTATGATTCAGACAATAAAAAACTGCAATGTGAAGAAAATAAGATATTTTACTCTTCAAGAGATTGTGAGGATAAGCAGAGTTTGCAGGATAAATTTGGAACTGATAATTGCGCCAAAATAAGAGAGATAGACAGGAATTTTGTAAATGATATAGCTAAGGAGTACGGAGCAAAGTTAGGCCAGTCCAGTGTTTACGTCCAAGAAAGCTGGGGAAGCGTCTCTTTCGTAGAAGGAGAGAGAAAGGAAAAACTCCCAGAGGAGCTGCTTAAGAAAGCAGGGGAGGAAACAAAATGGTCCCTTTAGAACCAAAGATAAATGTGCTTTCTAGGAAAGTGAGAAACACAGCTGATTACCTTAAGAGTTCTCTGGTTAATTACCTTTGTGCCGGAACTATTGCTGCCGTGGCATTATTAAGCAGGACAGCAGATGCGGAAACCAATTTAAAAACCAAGGTTATTATTACTAATTTTAACTGTTCAAATTCCGATTCCTCTTTAGAAGAAAAGCTTAACCTTGCCTTCCGCAGTTGTCTCAAGGAAGCGTTTGAGGTAGTTGATGCTAATTATAATACTTCAAAAGTCAGAGGAGTCATTGCCAATGAGTGTTTTGTGGATAGAGATGAGATTACATTGCGCTCCCGTTATACCGACATACGGACGCAGACTGGATTCAAAGTAGAGAGCGAAGGCGCAAAGGAAGAACTTTCGGAGCTGGTAAAAAGGCATGGTGGAGAGGTGTTTATCACTTACTTACGCCCGGGAAGAGAAGACAAGGTTGATCTAAAGGAAGTATTTCTGCGCGGAGAAAAGGCTAATACCGGCTTAGGCGCCCAAATCGTAATCCCAATGATAAGCAGCGGGAATTCGCTTCTCTATCCGGTAGGGTTCGGAGTAGAAGTTAACGGGCGGATCAGGCTGGCAGACCGGATTACCGTGCTCTTAGGAGTTGGATATAATATCTTCGGGACTAAAGAAGGAGACAGCTGGGCCGTCCATGTGGGATATCTGCCCCTTGGATTAGACTACCATCTTAACTTTGGATCCAACAATTTTATGGGAATCGGAGCGGGCATAAGCCCTTACCTCACCAATAAATATACTAAAGTCAGCGAGCATGCCTCAGATGTTTTAGTCGGATTAAGTTATTGGGGAGAACTGTTCTTTGAAAAGCGTTACGTAAATAAGGAAAACATTTCCTCCTTCTTTTTCGGAGTGAGAGGAATTTATTCCCTAGAGGAAGAGATACTTCATAAAAAAGAGGGAAAGTTTTTTTCTTACCCTGTTAATCTTAGTGGAGCGCAACTTTTCTTAGGAGGCCGGTTTTAAGATGAAGTTTCCCCGCCTGCTGAGAAAATTAAGAAGGATCTCCGGTTTAGCCATATTGGGGTATTCCTGCTCAGTGGGCCAGCCTCAGATGCTAGATAACTCTAAAGTTTCATCAGACATTCTTAATGGAATGGAAGAGATTCTGGATGAAAATGGCGGAACAGACCCTCTTGCCAACAATAATTGCAGCATGATTTTTTATGAAGACAAAGACCAGGACGGATACGGAGACTCTAATTTCTTCTCCTGCAAGAAACTGTCTAATTATGCAGAGAATAGCGGTGATTGTAACGATAATAATCCAACTATATTTCCGGGGAATACCGAAGAGTGCGACGGAAAAGACAACAATTGTGATGGGCTAATCGATGAATGGGAAACCAGGGAGTGCCATACCGCCTGCGGTTCTGGGATAGAAAAATGTATCGAAAGGATCTTAACACCTTGTGATGCCCCTCTTCCACAAATGGAAGTGCTGGATTCTAAAGATAATGACTGCGACGGGCTTACCGACGAAATACCTTTAGAGATTTGGTTCCGCAAGTATACCACAGAAAAATTAGGGCGGCCGTGCTGCGTGAGTAAAACTGCAGAAGAAAATATCCTTCAGGTAATAAACTACCATCTCACCGGAGCTCCGGAAGGGCCAGTAATTATGGAAACAGATTATAATGGAGACATAGTCTGGAAGAATAAATTTCCGGGAAATTTCGGCCAGCTCCATTCTATTGCCCCTCTCCAGAATAATCGGTACGTTTTGGGCGGCTCTTTCAATCCCGAGGAGAACACTACCTTTGGCATGGTTTTCCAGATAAACTCTCAGGGGGACATCATCTGGCAGAAAAATCACGGCAAGTCTCCGTCATATATCTATGATGTACAGCCAACCACCGACGGCGGGTTTATTGCCGTAGGAGAAAATAAAGGCTATGAAGAAGTGGTAGCTAACTTATGGGTTCTTAAATTAAATTCTGAAGGAGAGAAAGAATGGGAGAAGAATCTGCTTAACTCCCCTTTCTCCCGCGGGGAAAGAGCGATAGAAATATCCGGCCAGAAATATCTTATAAGCGGAAATACCACCCCTTTAGGAATGATTCCGGAGTTCAACTGGTGGACCCTTCTTCTGGATAATCCAGGAAACAAACTCTGGGACAGCACTTACTTTAGCAATGGTCCCGGGGACATGAATGAGGTATATTCTGTTTCCCAATGTAATAACAAGTTATGTGTAAGGGGTAGCGGAATCGAAGGATTATTTCTGCTGGAATACGATTCTTTGGGAAAGCTGGTCAAGGAACAGGCCTTCCCTTTTGATTCCACTTATCAGATCAGCCAAATAAAAAGTGAGGGTGAACAGCTGCTAGTTCTTGGAGCAAAATATTTCTCTCCGGAACAGAAATATGGCTGGCTCATTAAATTCCTGGAAGGAAAACCGGAGTGGGAATATACTTTTTACATTAGCAATAGTTCTTTCCGGGACGTTCAAATCATAAATAAGGGAACTTATGTCATTGCCGGATATTTAGAGGAGAACGATACAACCATTCCGATATTGGTTAAACTTTCCCAAGATACAATGTAAAAAAGATAGGGGGTAAAAAATGCTCGAAGAAAAAATAAGGCCTTGGACAAATAAAATAAAGACCGGATTAGCTTCACTGGTGGCATTCGGCCTGATCTCTGGCGCAGGCTGCGAAGCCGGCAGCCCCAGAGCATTAGGTGAGAATAACCTGAATTCATTAGTTGAAGATGCTTCTGGTGAAAGCAATTATGGTGATGAAGAAAAGCCGGTTTACAAAACAATTGTTTGCTTTCCGGATAAGGACGGAGATGGATACGGAATAAAAGAACAAAATATCCCTATCAACGGTTATAACCCCAAATGTCCCGAGAGCTATGCAGATAATCCCCTAGACTGCAATGATAATGAACCAAGCATTCATCCCAATGCTCCCGAGTTATGCAATAATGTAGATGATGATTGTGATAAACAGATTGATGAGGAGATAGAGCCAGAAACATGCTACTCTCTCTGTGGAGAAGGAAAAATTTATTGTTCCGAAGGGAAGTGGAGTAGCTGCAATGCACCTCTGCCGCAGGAAGAAGTGTGTAATGGAAAAGATGATGATTGCAATGGCTTGACGGATGAATTGAGCAAGTGCTGCCTTTCTGGAGATAAGATAAACAAGATTATTTGCCCTACCGGAGAGATAAAAGAAGCCGACCTTTGTATCAATTATGAGAAGCTGGTGCACCAGGTATATCTGCCCGAATGCCCCTGCACCGACTTTAAGTGGGTATGCCTAAACCAAAACATTGGAAAAGTATGCATAACCAAAGATAAAAAGGTTGATTGGGACAGCTTCTATGAGCTTAACCCTGCCGACAACAATAATAAAGAATCCTGTCTGCCACAATGGTGCTGCGAAGACCTCAATAAAAACAGATGGGGATGCGAAAATGGACAGAATTATCTAAAGGAGACTTGCAGCTGCATCAGTACTTTCGGAGGATATGAAAATAATATACCTTTCTTCTCTTTTTCTCAAGAATGTCCCAGTTACGAACATTGTGGAAAAGAAACCCAAGTCAACATCCTGATAACTAACCACAAAACCTTAGACTTTTACGTTTGGATCAATTGGGAAGGACAAGGAATTCCCCCTACCACCGTAAAAGTTTCTCCGGGAGAAAGAGCAGTGATGTCTATCGACAGTACTAATCTTACTGCTGATGGGGTATATATACAATTATGTACTTCCAACTTTGGCTGTGCGCCGAAGAAGCCCAAGATAAATTGCGGTGATGATAAGAATTTCACGATAGACTGGACTTTTCCTGACGGAATAAATAACTTGGTGGAAAGATGAGCCTTAATAAAATAATTAGAAGCATCTCACTTCGAACGACTTTAAGCAGATATCTCAGTTTAGGGGCTTTATGTTTGGGATTGATGGAGAAAGGATGTGGTAACACTGATTTTAGGGATGGATCTTTAGATTCAGGAGAGCTATCGGGGGAAGCCAGCGGGCCAAACTGCTTCTCTCGCTACTTTGAAGACCGGGATGGAGATGGTTTCGCCGGTTACAATAGTAGTTGGGTGTGCGAGCCTCTGGAAGGCTATGTTAACGACAATTCTGACTGCAATGATAATAATCCAACCATCTACCCGGGAGCGCCGGAATTATGCGATGGAAAAGCCAACAACTGCGGAGGGCCGATTGATCAGTACCTTACCAGAGAATGCTCCAGTCTCTGTGGAGGCGGAATCGAAAGATGTGTGAATGGAAAGTGGGAAGGTTGCAGTGCTCCTCCACCCGAGATAGAGAAAATGGCCTGCCAGGGGAATTCTGTGTACAGGATAAACCAATGTGGAGTTACTGAAGGTCCGATCCAAGAATGTGAAGATAATCAGGTATGCCTATCCGATCGCTGCTGCACTCCGGATTGCTACGGGAAAGAATGTGGCGATGATGGGTGTGGAGGAAGCTGTGGCTGGTGTTCAGAGAATAAATATTGTTCGGCGGGAAACTGTTCCTGGGTTTATGATGCTATTTGTAATAGTACATATAATTTCATCGACGGCAAGAAATGTTCTGAGGAGATGTTGTGTGTTCAGAGATGCTTTAACCTGTTTGATCATGACCAATGGGCTTGCTGTCCAACGGATAAACAGAAGTTGGCATTATATAATACCCCTAGCCATCCTGCGTTCCTTCACGCCTGCTGTAGCAAGTGTTATGACCAATATAGCTTCACCGAACTGCCTGAAGACTGCATTGAAGCAGTAGACCCGCTATAATCAGAGGTAAAAAATGCACCCTAAACTTAAATCCGGACTGGAAACGCTGCTGGGAGCAGCCATCTATGCAGTTATAGCTGCCGGAGCAGGGGGCATACTTTACCAAGGATGTATAAAGAAAACTACTTATACTGACGTTACCGTGCTTAACCAAATGACCACCTGGGCTAGAGATTATGAGACCGGGCTAGATTTTGATTTCTTTCAAGTGTATTTAGACAAATATGATGATTGGATTTACACCAGAGAAGGATTTGGCAAAGGAGACCAA
>JBBSWE010000025.1:0-2912 GCA_038046445.1 Nanobdellota archaeon
TTTTGGCGTCTTTAAGAATTTTTCTTATCGTCGGGGGGAATTAAGCGTTTGCCTCACCCACAACCTTTAAATCTAATCCTAAAAAGTGAATTAAAGTATGAAACTCACTACTTACTTTGTTCCGATACTGCTAGCTTTAGGCTGCTATTCTCCTCTTCCTCCCGTATCAGTAAGATGTCTAAATGGAGAGTATGTAGTAACTAGAGAAACTGATCCTTCTAAAGATAAACAAGAACTTACCGCAAAAGATATCCAAAACCATTATTTAAGAATTACCATAGAATCCACCGAAAGAGAGAAGCACGTAGAAATAGATAATAAAAAAAGTGAAGAAAAAATATTTCAAGCTAGTGATTATAAGCCCTTTGATGGAAGTTTAGGATACTTTTCTATTAATGGAGTTAATTATGGCAAGAACAGTGAGAAAGTCAGCTGTTATTATGATAAGAAAGATGGCTGTCGAAGACATCCCGAGAAAAGAGAGTTGGCTGAAGCCTTATTCAGATTAGGATTATGTATAGATGAAGGGGAAAGAGTTAATCGCCAGAGTGTTGTGGATAAGTTAAAATGACGGTTTCTTTAAAACAACCACCGCACCACAAAGTTTATAAACACTCGTTCATTTTATTAAACACATGTTCAAAGAATTAAACATACTCAAGATATTTTTAGAATCTCCCACAAAAGAGTTTAATGTGCGTGAGGTAGCCAGATTGTTAGAGATTACCCCGGCTACAGCCAGCAAGGATCTTAAACACTGGGCTAAAAAAGGAATTCTAAAGTTTAGAAAAGAACGCATCTACCAATTGTATAAATCCAACTTAGACTCGGAAGTATACCGAGATTTCAAAAGATATTATAATACCCAAAAGATAAAAGAATCCGGATTGCTAGAAAGCCTAAATCAATTTTATCTAAAGCCTACCATTATCCTTTTTGGCTCTGCGGCGCAAGGACTAGATGTAGAAGAAAGTGATTTTGATTTAGTGATTATAACTGAGAAAAACAAAGAATTTCCCCACCAGAACACCTATGAAAAAAAGATAAACCGAAAATTACAACTGTTTGTAATAAGAGAATTAAAAGAATTAAAAAATGACCATTTAATTAATAATATCATTAATGGGATAGTAATTCAAGGTGAACTAAAATGGATTTAACTGATTGTTATAAACAGGGATTTATTAGAAAAGCACGTTTAGACAAAGAATTAATTAAATCCCTAATTGAAATGTCTAATATCAAAGATAATGCTGTAACCACCGCAAATATCACCGAAAATAATATTTCTGCCTATGTTTCTCTGACCTACGATTCTTTAAGGGAAGCATTAGAAGCCTTATGCTTATCTAGAGAATACAAAGTAACAAATCACCAATGTATAGGAGAATTATTGAAAGAAATGCTTACTGATTTTGATTACAGCGAATTTGACCGCTACCGCTATATTCGTAACGGAATTAATTATTACGGAACAAAAATTGAATTTAAACAAGGAAAAGAAATCATTCAAAAAATCTTAGTTATTAAGAACAGAATTATCCAGAAATACCTTAAAGAATACACATGAAGAATCAGGAAATCGCCCAGCTCTTGTACGAGATTGCGGACATTCTAGAAATACAGGAAGTGCCCTTTAAGCCGCAGGCATACCGAAATGCCGCCAGAAGCATCGAAAATCTTTCTGAAGATATCGCAGCAATACATCAGCGCGGAGAATTAGACCAGATTCCGGGAGTGGGAGAGCATATCGGAAAGAAGATTATCGAATTATTAAAAACAGGTAAGTTGGAATATTACACCAAACTAAAAAAAGAAATCGGTTTTGATGTAGAACAGTTGCTAAAAGTACCCACCCTCGGACCAAAACGGATTAAGATTCTGCATAAGGAATTGAAGATTAATAGTGTTAGCGATTTAGAGAAAGCCATCAAGTCTGGAAAACTAAGAAAACTGCCCGGATTTGGAACAGAATCAGAAAAACATCTTCTGGAAGGAATCAATCTGATTAAAACCACTCCGCAACGTTATATGTACGCTAGTGCTATTCCCATCGTAAAAGAAATCACCGCCTACTTCAAGAAACAACCTTTTGTGAAAAAAATAGAAGTAGCCGGTTCATTCCGCAGAGGAAAAGAAACCATAGGAGATTTAGATTTTTTGGTCATTTCAACACAACCAGAAAAGGTCATCCAATTATTCATCAAATATCCGGAAGTGAAAGAAGTGCTAGCTAAAGGGAGTACTAAAGGTTCGATCCGTCTGCGCAGCGGAATGCAAGTTGATCTGCGTGTAGTAAATGAAAAAGAATTCGGTTCGGCGATGAACTATTTTATTGGAAATAAAGAACATAACATTGCTTTGCGCAAGCTAGCTCTCTCTAAAGGATATACTCTGAGCGAATATGGGTTATTCCAATTGAAAGGAAAAAAGTGGATCGCGGGAAGAACCGAACAAGAAATTTATGATAAATTAGGGATGGATTATATCGAACCGGAATTGAGGGAAAATACGGGAGAGATTGAAGCTTCCCTGAAACATCAGCTTCCTAATTTAATTACCCCTAAAGATATTAAAGGGGTATTCCACAATCATTCCGCTTGGAGCGATGGAAGAAATACTTTGCTCGAAATGGCTCAATCTGCTGAGAGAATGGGCTTCAAGTTCATCTCTTTCAACGACCATTATAGTAATATTGGTATTATTAATCCCTTAAATGAAAAACGTCTTCCTGGTTACTTAAAAGAAATTGAAAAAGTGAGAAAGAAAGTTAAGATTAAAGTATTTTTAGGAGTAGAAATTGATATTCAAAAGGATGGTACTCTTAATCTGCCGATTTCTAAACTAAAACAGTTTGATATAGTTATCGCTGCTCTCCATACCTCCTTACAATTACCTGAAAAGGAAATGAC
>JBBSWE010000026.1:0-11648 GCA_038046445.1 Nanobdellota archaeon
TGCTTAACGAAACGGACTTGGTTTGGACTTCCAGTAAAGATGGGCAGTTAGGAACTGGAGAGGTAATCCAAATTAATCTTTCCAATGGAGATCATGTGATAACTTTAACCGCTACGGATGCGGAAGGGTTTAATGGAAGTGCAGAGGTTAATGTTACTGTGGTGTTTGGGGTTCCTAATATTATAATTGAAGAACGTGTTAATGGTGAGAATGCTTTTGAGGATAAAGTTAATGAATCTGGAAGCCAAAGTATTAGTGTTTATCCAAATGAGTTATGTTTTGATTGTGAGGTGAAAGGGGAATGAAAGTTAAAATATTGTTTTTTGGAATGTTAGTCTTAGGGATACTATTTGTTAGCGGGTGTACGGAACAAAGCATTTTTTCTTTTACTAAAGTAACTTACGATAAAGTGATATTAGAAGAATTCAGTAAAACAGAATGGGTTCCAGTGTTAGTGCGACTTAAAGACAACTCTGATATAAAGATTGAAGGGACAAAGGAGCAACGTGTTGCTCTTTCCAAACAAAGAGACGAATGGTTTAAACCCGTTATAGATGAGGTTTTATCTACTTTATCCAAAAAAGAATTTGAATTAGCCCATAAACGATTTGACGGATTCAGTGGTAAAATAACAAAAGAAGGTTTTCAAAAATTACTTAATAATCCTGCTGTGAAAGAAATTATTTGGGAGAAAGGACCATTTCCACATATATCTTAACAGGTATTAATTAACAATACCAATAATTAAACGGACAAAAAATGTTAAAAAGTCAAAAGAGAAAAAATAGTTTATTTTTACTAATTATTGTAGTTAGTATAATTTTTATCACTTCAAACACTGTGCTAGCTAAGAAAGAGATTATATCTCCACAGCCTGTTTCTGAGCAAATAGATAATAACCCAAATGTACATGAAAAATTTCTAAAAGAATTTGATAACACTTTTGAGCTTCCTATCCTCGTAAGAATAAAAGACAACAGAGGTATAACTATCGAAGGAACAAAAGAACAACGTCGAGCTCTTTCCAAACAAAGAGACGAATGGTTTAAACCCGTTATAGATGAGGTTTTATCTACTTTATCCAAAAAAGAATTTGAATTAGCCCATAAACGATTTGACGGATTCAGTGGTAAAATAACAAAAGAAGGTTTTCAAAAATTACTTAATAATCCTGCTGTGAAAGAAATTATTTGGATAAAAACACCACCTCCTCATATAACTCTTTCTAAGAGTGTTCCATTAATTAATGTTAAACCGAACATGTGGAATGCGGGTTATACTGGTAGTGGTGAAAAAGTATGTGTTATTGATAGTGGTGTTGATAATAATCACTTAGATCTAACTGGGAAAATTGTAGGACAATATTGTTATTGTTCTACACCAAACCAAAATTATACCGATTGTTGTCCAAACCACCAAGCGACAGATACTAATGCTATGGATGATAATGGACATGGAACTAACGTTATTGGAATAATTGCATCACAAAATTCAAATTATAAAGGGGTTGCGTACGGTGCAAATATTTTAGCTGTTAAAGTAATGAATTCAACTGGAAGCATGGATAATTGGGATGATTTAGGTAATGCGATTACTTGGTGTCGCAATCAAGCTAGTGATATTATAAGCCTTAGTTTAGGGGATAGTGGTAATCATCCTGGCGAGTCGTCTTGCCCAAACGATGTGGATACTGAAATAAATGCAGCTTATAGTGATGGTATTCCTGTAATCATCGCTTCTGGTAATGAAGGATACACTAATGGTATTTCATATCCTGCCTGTTCTCCCAATGCGATAAGTGTCGGAGCTGTTTATGATGATAACCTTGGAAGAGAGCCAGATTCTGGCGTCTGGGCAGGATCACTTTGTTATGACTCTTCCACAAAGCCAGACATGATAACCTGTTTTACCAATCGACACAGCTCTTTAGATTTACTAGCCCCTGGTTGCGAGATTACTTCCACACAGTTAGGTGGTGGACAGGATTGGGATTGTGGAACATCCCAAGCCACACCTCATGTTGCTGGAGCTGCCGCTTTACTTTTAGAAGCAAGTTCAACCCTAACTCCTGACCAAATAAAATACATTTTACAAAACACTGGTAGATATCCCAAAGATATTAATGGTAAAACAATAAAAGACTGGAAAATTATAGATGTCTTTGCTGCACTTCAGTCTCTGGATCAATCTAAACTTCTGAACATCTCCAATACTGGCGATGATAAACTAACCGTGAGTTCAATAACCAAAAGTGCCAACTGGATTAAAAGTATCACTCCAAGCTCATTTACAGTTAATCCAAATAACATTAAAACGGTAAACGTAACCGTAAGTGCTGTAGATTTATCTCCTAGTTTCTATGACGGTAATTTATACATAAACTCCAATGATCCAAACAATCCTAAAAATGTTCCCATTGCTTTAGCTTATTATGCTCATACTCGGGTTGACTGGTGGATCAAATTAAAACTTAACAAATGGAAAACGTTTACGTGGATTAAATTATGGGTTAACTCAGGTAGCCTTTCCGAGACCGACAACTTGAAGTTAACTTTAGATTGGCCAACCGATGATACTTTAGACTTTATCCTCCAATCCCCCAATGGCACAAACTATACCAAAAACAGTCCAGAAATAAATTTCACTGATGGACATCCAAAAATAATTACCGTTTCAACTCCCACTTTGTATAATGGCACCTGGCTTATAACTGTTAACGGCACTCAAATGACCGACGATGAAATAGAATTTTCTTTAGAAACCACTCCTTTCCCTTCCGACATTCCCACGCCCGGCATAGATTTCTCTGACGTTCAAATGAATTACATCTCCACTTGTACAGATACAGATAATCCCGGCTTGCGAATTTTGATGAAAGGAGAAAATGCTACTGCTGGAGAAACTGTAATTAATGCCACCAACGCTACCAAAGTAGCGCATGACGCTTTCTTAGCAGGCTTGGTCATTCCAAACCATAAACAAAGAGCTGCTTTGAATAAAGATGCTGTGGAAATAGATAACACCTTTGCCCAAACTCAAGCTGCACAATTATTATTATCTGCGGATGTTAAATTAAAAACTGCTGACCAAGAAGAATGGGTCCAAGTAGTTAATGACTCGTATAACTATTGGGACTCTTTGTTGAGCGGAGAAGATTATTATCCCAAACTTACAAGTCAAACAAACTGGTACTATCCGCAATTTACTGGAAGCCGGTTTATTACCGGAACTATTCAGTTGAATGGGAGTGATTGTGATGTGTATGTGAATGGAATTAATCTCTCTGTCATTAATAATATAACTTTAGCATATATGGACTATTCTAGTTTGAGTTTAACTATTGCTGAGATGAATGATATTGATGCCAAATTGCCTCTGTTTTTAGAATATATCAATAATAAAACTCAAGAATTAAGTCTTCCGGTTTTGAATAATAAAGTAAATAATAACGAAACTTTTTCTGATTTAAGAAGAGTGTTTACTTCTTTGGCTTTGGCACAGTGGTATAAAACACAAGACCATGAAAACTTATTATTTGGAGATTTGATTGATACGGAAAATATCACTGCTGTTAATGTGAATGTTTCTTATGACCTGAATTACTGGAATACGCAAGGTTATCAGAAACTTTATACCGCTACTTTAAATCTGCCTTCCGGAAATTTCACTTGGGATTGGTACGGTGGATTAGTGTTTAGTGAGATTAATCCGGTAATTACTGGAGATATTAGTTATGATGTTCAGAATACTCTGGATGATTCTTTAAATAAAAAATCGCACAATCTTTCCGACATCTATTTCTATTCCGATATGTTGGTTAGTAATGATCCCGACCTCAAACCAACCACGCTCTACTTCTCCTCAGCCACACCGGAAGTCAACCGAAGCATGAACATCACAACTATAATAAAAAATAACGGCTTAACTAATGCCAGTAATTTTAAAATATATTTCAAATACGAACACACTTTCCCTAATGGATACACTCTGGTTGATGATATTGCTAGTGAAACAGTTGCTAATTTAGGTTCTGGTGAAAATACTACTATCACCAAAACTTGGACACCCTACGAGTTAGGCGAGTTTACGGTTTCCATTGAGGTGGATGGAGATTATGGTGTAAAAGAAAGCAACGAGTTAAATAATCAGAGAGCAGAAACTTTTGTAGCCGAGCCTTCCGAGCCAGTGGTTACCATTATTTCTCCTCTTTATGCAGCAGAGTTGTATGCTTACCAGAACATAACTTTCAATGGTTCAGCTATTGACCCACAGGAAGGCATGCTTAACGAAACGGACTTGGTTTGGACTTCCAGTAAAGATGGGCAGTTAGGAACGGGAGAATCTATTTACAAAAATCTTTCTTTAGGAGATCATGTCATCACCTTAACTGCTACGGATGGGAAAAGGTTTAATGGGAGTGCTGGAGTAAATGTTACGGTTAGGTCTGGGGTTCTTGATGTTATAATTGAAGAACCAATTAATAAAACGTATGAAGAAAATGTTTCTGATGAGGAGATTAATAATTATGGTAAGCAAGATATCAATATTTATCCGAGTGAGTTGTGTTTTGATTGTGAGGTGAATGAAAATGAATTTTAAACAAGAATGGGAAGGACTTAAAGCTTGGCAAAAAGGAGCAATCATCGGTAGCTTTTTATTTTTATTAAGGGGTATTTTCAGAATAATTTTTGGAGAAAATGATTCTTTAATCTTAATGACTGCATCGATAATTCTTTCAATGATTTTAGGAGCTATAATTGGTTTAATGGTTGTATTAATATTCAAAAAAGAGAAAAAACCAGTATATATCGGAGCAAGAATTGGTTTTTATTTTGGTCTAATCTTAATGGGAATTGCCATAATTAATTTTTTATTACTTAATATTTTGTCATTTGGAGCTCTTGCTTTTTCAATTCCAATTGTTTTATACGTTATTTTAATGGGAATATTTATCGCTTGGATTGTCAATTTAGTAGGAAATAAAATTAAGAACTATCTATTAAATGGCCTAATTGTTGGCTTTTTAGTTTTCCTTTTATCTTATTTTTTCCCTTTCACTTCATTTACCTACAACTTTTTTATCAAATATCTTTTGGATTTAATTAAAAATTTGCAGTTTGAGAATTACCTTAGGATTATCTTAAGTATTTATGTAACTTGTATGGGGGGCGTAATTGGTTACCGTTTATCTAAAAACAGTAAGAAAAAATAGGATTAAATATAAATGACACAAGAAAAAGATGAAATTTAGATGGTGAGATATTATGAAGAAAAAAATCTTAAAATGGATGTCGATTGGGGCCATTATTGGTATAATAATGTCCATTCCTTTGTTTTTTATTTTAGGTCTAAGCGACAGAGAATTTTGTCCTAAGGAAAAAGTTAAAGTTATGGAATCTGCTCCTGGCTGTAAAAATATTGAAGGGGTTTTGGAAAATACTGGTGGTTGGTTTTGTGAGAACGGTACAATTTATAAATGGGGAGTATCACATTGTATGACTGAAATAATATTTTTTCCTTTCTTTCCATTTATAGATAACGTTCATCCTGATGCTGGCCTATTTGTTATTTATTTACTTTTAGCTTATGGTGCTGTTTTAGGTGCTTTAATGGGATTTATTAGTTGTTTATTTAGTTTTTTAATAAAGAGATATAGAACATGAACAAAAATAAAAAAAGAACAGCACTTATCTTGATTTTGTTAGGGATTATTATTTTAAATGCTTATCCCTCATTTGGGGCTAATTGGTATAAAGGTACATTACACACTCATACGGGATTTAGTACGTATTCAGGATACGATGGAAATCCCGATACAGACGAAGATGATTGTTTACTTGAATTGGTAACTATCTATGATTATTATTTCCATAATCAACCAGGCAAGAACATATCCCAATTAAAACAACAAGCATTGGGTTTAGGTCTCAAATGGCAATCTTTTGAAGATCATAGCTACTGTCTAGACTCATCAGAATTCCAAACGGTCAAAACAGATTGCATAAATGCTCAGCAGAATGGAACCTATACTTGCCTTGCTGGAGAAGAGTTAAGTGTTTATGATGGACTTTTTGATAAAGAGTCTTTATGCTTTAATGAGGTTTTTAAGAGTGGGGCTCACATCGGAGCAAACGGAATTTCAAGTTATCAAAGTCAATCTCCTACAGGAATATTTCCAATATCCTATTGCCCCATATCTCCTACAGCACAAAATGCAATCAAAAATATAAATAATGACAATGGAATCTCAATAATCCATCACCCAGTAACTCCTCTTGTTTGGGATATGGATAGCTTTGAATATGTAAGTGGAGAAACCGGAGTAGAAGTATGGAATGGAGATTGGGACAATTCACTAATTTATAATCAAAAAGCATTAGAATTATGGAAAAATCTCCGTTTATTAAAAGGGATGAAAAGTTTCGCTTTTAGCGGAACAGATAGCCACGGAGACGCAGTTGGAGAACCTTATCAAAATGTTTATTTAAACAGTCTTGATTCTAATTCTTTAAACACCGGTCTAAAATCGGGTCGTTCTGTTGCCTCCAACAACGGCTGGATTGACCTCTCTATCGGAGATAAACATATGGGCGATGTGGTTTATGTTGTCGAAGGAGATGAGATAACCCTCAATATGGGATATGATGTTGATTCTCAGTGTTACCCACTTCTGTATGAGGGCGGAATTAAATCGGGAGAGATATTATATTTGCTTGATTCTATCAGTGGTGGGGGAACTAAAAGCCAAGATTTTACTATCACCAAAAATTCCTACTTTCGTGCAGAATGTTTTTCTGGAGACAAATTAATATTTACTAACCCTATCTGGGTAGATATAGTAGAACAAATCTCTGTCACAAATAACGGCGATGATGATCTTACAATAACAAGTATTACTGAAGATAAATCTTGGGCTTCTGTTTCTCCAACTTCTTTTACCGGATCAAATAAAATTCCACCCGGACAATCAAGAGTAGTAAATGTGACTATTAAAAATTTAAATGAGGTGTTATTATGAAAAATAAATGTAAATTTTGGAATAAATATACAAAAATAGGGGCAATGATTGGGTTTGTAATTGCTATATATCCCTACGTACTTTTTTTTCTTACTCCATTTAGTAAGATTATTGTAAGTATGGTTTCAAATTCCTTAACCACGGTTTTACTTACTCTATGGGGTAACATTCCTGGGTTTCGTTGTGGATCTGATGGTTGTGAAGGTGGGTTCTTTTTAGTCATTTTTTTTGTTCCATTATTAATAACAGGCCTTGGGGCTTTAATTGGCTTTTTAGTTTATAAATTTAAAAACAAAAAAGATGAATAAAAATAAACAAAGAATCACATTATGTACTTTTATTGTAATAGTTTTAAGCTTATTATCTGTTGGTTTTGTTTCCGCTGCTAGTTGGGAGAAAGGAGATTTACACTTTCATTCTGGGTATAGCAGCACTACCGGCTATGATGGCAATATCAATACAGTAGAAGATAATTGTCCGCAAGAAAGTCTAAGTAAGGATGGACAGACGATTTCAGAAATAAGAGCTGATGCAATTTCTAAAGGGATAAAATGGATAACCATTACTGACCATGGTTATTGTCTAAGTTCAAATGAATGGAATAATTTAATTACTGAATGTGATACTTATTCTAACAGTTCTTTCTTATGTACTGCCGATATGGAATTTACAGTACATGATGAAGATGACTTATTAGAATCTTTATGCGCTGCAGATCATGTGACAAGTAGTGATTTATCTGGGGGTCGTTTTTCAGGAGGCGTCTTCTCAGGCGGTTACAAAGCCGGACATTTAGGAGCACATGGAATAAATAATTTTATCCAATCTATCCCTAATAACGTCTGGTGTCCCGATAATCCTAAATCACAAGCAGGTATTAATATGGTAAATAATATTGGTGGTTTTACAATAATCCATCACCCTTCAGCTCCATTTTGGGACTGGGAAAGTAAAAATAATATTAATAATATTAAAGGCATAGAAATAATGAATGGTTATTGGTTAAAACCAGAATCACTAAATCCTTCCGCTCTAAACTGGTGGCTTTCTTTGCTACAAAAAGGAAAAAAGATATATGCTTTTGGAGGAACGGATTCGCACAATAGTATCGAAACTACCGTTTATAATTATGCTTACTTAAACGATCTTACTAAGAATTCACTAACTTCGGCATTGAGTGCTGGTCGTTCAATTGTCTCCAATAATGGTCTCATCACTTTCACAATCAACGAAGCAATGATTGGAGAACAAACTTCTGTTGAAATAGGCAGTCAAATAACTTTAGATATAGATTATGACTTGGATAGTGGATGTTGGCTGAGCGTTTATCGAGGAAGATTAAAAAGAGGGGAAGACCAAATTTATAGTAACTGGAAATCTGGCACTGGTTCAGTGCAGGTTAATGACGTTGTCAATCAAAATAATTATTATCGAGTTGAATGTACAAATTTTGGAAATAGAATTTATACTAACCCCATTTGGGTCGATGCTTATCAAGTATTAACAATATCAAATAATGGTGATGATACTTTAACCGTTACTCAGATAAAACCCAGCAAATCTTGGCTTGCTGTTTCATCCCCAAATATTCCCTTTACTATTCAAGAAAGTTCTTCAGCTGAAATTAATATTTCCATTGACTACACAAAACTTGGTAATTTAAAATATCATTGGGGTGAAAATATTAAAATTTATTCAAATGATCCAGATGAAAATATAATAACAATTCCAATTGATGTTTATGCCGAGAATTTCATCTCTCCTTGGACTTCCACCGACCAAGGCACTCTCTTCCAAGATGAGCAATACCGAGCCAACATGCCTTTAGAATTCCAAGCTACTGAAAACTTCAAAGTTTCTCTCGATTGGCCAACCGATGACACTTTAGATTTAATGATTACCGACCCCAACGGAACAAATTACACCAAAAACACTCAAACTTCTGGTTTTAATTATTCCGGAACTCATCCGATAGAAATGACATTTGAAAATCCAATCAACGGCACGTGGATCATCTGGGTTAACGCCACAAACGTGGCCGATAACGTTACATTTACCGTAACTGCCCACCCTTATTCTTCTGATACTGCTAATGAATCCATTGATTACAAAGACACCAGATTAAATTATGTTTCTACTTGTAGCTCGCAGAAAGAAAGTCTTAAAACAATCATAATATTAGTTGAGGACAGTGTAGGGTTAGCTGAAGAAATTCATACACAAGCAGAAGTCAAGGAAGGAGAGCCTAATATTGTAGTTACACCCGGTTCTTTGGCTTTTGAGGTGGTAATATTTTGTGTAGTTAATGAGTATGATGTTGATTTAAACTTGAAGGACGGTGAGAATTATGGATTTTAAGAAATGGATAAGAGAAAATAAAAAAGTAATTATTTTAGTAATAATTTTAATTGTCGGTTCAATATCTATTTTGAATATAATTGAAGGGTTGCTAAGAGGACGTAATGTTTTAACTTATGATTTTTTAATTGATTTATTAGGTACTATCTTATTAGGACCAATATTTATGTCAATTCTAGGTTTTATTCCAATAGTTTTAGTGATAGGATTATGTTATATTGTTGTAAAATTTTTGCCAATAAACTCCAAAAATGAAAAAAAACTCATTCAGATAATTATTATTTGTATCGTTCTGGGGATGTTTATAATCCCATTTTTCTATCCAATTCTAGAGTCGCAAGGTATAAACATAAAATTTTATCCTCCTTTTGCAGAAAATATCTTGGCAGGAAGCCACCCAGATGATCCAATTACACTCCCATTTTTTTTAATAATTTATGGAATATTCATTGGCCTGATAATTGGATCAGTAATTTGCTTAATATACCTCATTTCAAAATATAATGAAAAATAAACAAAAATATACAGGTTTAATGCTTTTTTCATTAGTTGTACTTCTCTTGAGTTCAAATTTAGTTCTTGCAGGTTGGTATAAAGGGTCCCTACATCAACACACTGGTTTCAGCACTGAAACTGGTTATGATGGGGTAGAAGGAGGAGGTGGAGATGACTGTTCTGAATGGTTAGAAGGAATCCCGTTATTCCACACAGAACAAGGTAAAAATGTTCCTTATCTAACCCAAAGTGCAGTTAATCAAGGTTTATCATGGCTTTCCTTCACTGATCATACTTATTGTTTAGACTCCTCTGAGTTTAATACTGTGAAGAATGATTGTGATACTGAAAATACCAATAGAGCTGGAAGTTTCGCTTGCTTAACTGGTGTGGAATTAAGTGTGAGTGAAGAAGTAAGAGATAGTGAACCCGTGATGGAAGGTTCTCTGACTTGTTATGATAATAATTATGGTGAGGGTCACCTCGGAGCCAATGGTATCAGTAGTTATATAAGTCAAAAACCTTCTGCTGTACATTGTCCTAAATCACCGAAAGCACAGGCAGGAATTAATGATGTTAATGCGAAGAGTGGAATTTCAATAATCAATCACCCTGATTCCGGGATTGGTTTTATTAATTTTTTAGATTTTAAAAGTCTTAATCATGTTACGGGAGAAACAGGAATTGAGGTTTGGAATGGAGAATGGGATAGCGGAACACGCGATACGAAAGCATTAGGATTATGGACGCACAACCGCTTACTGAAAGGAGTTAAAAGTTATGCTTTTTCTGGAACTGATGAGCATGAAAATGTCTCAACAGTTAATTATCAGGACGTGTATATGGACAGTTTAAGTGCAGGTAATCTTAGAACTGCACTGAAATCAGGACGTCATGTCGCTTCCAACAATGGCTGGATTGACCTCTCTATCGGAGATAAACACATGGGAGACATAGTTTATGTTCTTGAGGGAGATGAAATCAAAAAGGGTGGTTTATTATGAAGACAAATAATAAAAATGTATATCTAATCAGTTTGTTAGTTGGATTATTATCTATTATTATTTTATTTTTTGAGTCATATATCTATAAAGAGAAGTATTCTCTTCTTTTACAACATCCTTTTTGGTGGATTCTATTTTTTATAATTATCGTAATAGTTGCTATTTTCGGTGGTTTTATATTAAAATCTAATCAATCTGTGTTTGTTAAATGGAGTTCTCTTGGAGGTATAATATCTATCTCATTATCCGTTTTTGGATTTTATGAACGAACATTTGTGGGTAGTATACCTATTACTAAATTTTTATTGTACCCCTTTACTCTCCCTTTTTTTGAAAGGTTACATCCTGATGCAGGTGCTTTAATATTTATTGCCATGTTTTTTTATGGGGTTTTAATTGGTTTACTTATAGCGTTAATAATTTACTTGACAAAATATAAACAAAGATGAATATGAAAAATATTAAACTATTCACTGGTATAATATGCTTAATTATAGTTATAACTATTCTTTCAGTGTCTGTTTCTGCTACTTGGTACAAAGGAACTCTGCATACTCACACCGGTTTTAGTACAATCACGGGATACGATAGTGATGTATTAACTCTCGAAGATAATTGCTTACAAGAATTAGTAACTGCTTGGGATTATATCGCTCACAATAAAGTTGGTCGAAACATTTCTGACCTCAAACAACAGGCATTGGGTTTCAGTCTTTCTTGGCAATCTTTTGAAGATCATAGCTACTGTCTAGACTCATCAGAATTCCAAACGG
>JBBSWE010000026.1:11748-11879 GCA_038046445.1 Nanobdellota archaeon
ACAGGAATATTTCCAATATCCTATTGCCCCATATCTCCTACAGCACAAAATGCAACAAGAAAGTTCGCTTCGCTCACTAAAAACTGAGTTCACATTTTAATTTCTTTCTTTTTTCTGTGATTATTGGGCAG
>JBBSWE010000027.1:0-2734 GCA_038046445.1 Nanobdellota archaeon
TCTAAGTATGTTTTTAAATTTTTCTCTGTCCTTGTTATCCCAGAAAATCCGCTCCTTCTAATTGCCTCTTGAGGTTACATGATAAAAAGCGCCTTCATATTCTATTCTGAGTTGTCTTGCCATATAAAGAAGTTGTCCTCAATTTTACTCTTTGTAAAGTGTATTTTTTAGGTTTGACCCCATTTCCTTTTTTAAAGTCTTTTGGGCACATACAGCTTATATAGTTCCCGGCGCCGGCTTGCCTTCCAACATCACTCTCGCCAGATTGATCAGTTCCCTGATCCCTGGGTATATGCTCTCATCCGCTATAAACTCATCAAATGTCATCCATTTTTTTTGCCGCGACTCGACAGGGTGCGTTTTAAATAGCATCTTCATCAGGTAGATGCGCACCCGAACCTCCTTCTCTTCTTTCTTGTAGTAAAGGCGGCCAAGCGGCTGAATGACCCTGCAACAGACTTCACCCTCTTCCTTCACCTCTCTAACCGCCGCCTCAATTACACCTTCTTTTTCCTTTATTTTGCCCTTGGGCAAGACCCATTCTTTTCCATCACTTGATCGAACGAGTAGCGCTTTCCAAGTCCCATTATCTTTTTGTACAACAACTCCCCCGGCATGGGTATACCAGTTTTCTTTCAATTTATTCTTCGATTTCAAGTCACGTCTTCTTGCATACATAACATGTAAGAAGAAAGAGAAAAAAAAGGTCGCCACCGTCTGTTTAATAAGTTTTTCTCGCGACCCGGCATCGAGAAAAAAACGTTCGTTTTTCTGTACCTCTTTTGCTTCAACCTTTCCCTCGTTAACTTTAGGAGAAGGGATCTTATCGACCGGGAAGCAGTAAGTAACGACAAGCATTGCGAGAATGATGCTGTTTATGGCCGCTACGGTATGAGCAAGGCCCCCGAACTTCCTCGGAGCAACTCCATACTTTTTTAATTTTGCCAAACCGTCGTGTGATTCATTCTTTTTAACGTCAACTTTTTTCTTTTCAGCCCAGATATGGCCTGTATCTCCGAAAGGTGAATATCCGAGTAGTTCCGATGGATTTTGTTCCTTAAAGTAAAGCCTTATATCATTGAGCCCTTTTTTAAATCCGTCACTTCTGCTGTTCCTGATCAGTATCCTCAGAAAAGTGACCGTCCCAAGCACAAGCAGTAAAAAAAGGCTCCCAAGTATGATCAACTGCAGCTCGCCCGCCCCCAGGCTAACATCTTTGGAAGTCAGCAAAGCGCCAAGCGCGCCGAGTACAAATGTAACGAACCCGATATAGAGGTTCACCCTCGTTTCCCCTACCTGCTCGTTCTTCCAAAAACTGTCCGAAAAATAATCATAGTCCTTGAGCAGAATTTCTTTTGTCACATCCGAAAATGATCCATTCTGGTCGTCTGGATTTTGAGTCTTCCCTGCCATGCTATTCTCCTTTAGTCATATTATATGTGCGTTATACGTCACCATTAAAAATCCTTCAATTCATACGCACCAAACATGGAATGCACCCTACATGGTTTTGCAAAGTCTTTGTCAAGAGTGTAGACCCGACCCCATTTGTTTTCCGAAACTTCCTCTTTCTGTAAATGTCCTTCCTTTAACTCTTGCAAAACCTCTTTTATAAAACTCACCTTACCAAGTATCATCCCGCCATATACCTCTTTTAGAGGGCTCTCTTGTTTCTCTCCTATGGCTCTCTCGACAAACTCCTGGTATCTCCGCATGGCTTCCCCTTTCTTTTTGGAAAGCATGCCCCAGATAAGGTCTTGTGTAACGATCTCCTCTTTATCTCCGCTAATATAGGTTTTATAGCTGCTATGAGGATAGGCTTCAGGTTTATCAACCATCCCGGCACGTACCGGATTAAGATGAATATACCGGCTTAATTCCAGTAAATAGCTGTCTTTATCAATGACAATAGCCTTATACCGCCCTTGAAACAGGTGACCGCTCCTCTTCCTCTTAATGTTTATGTAGGTTGTGTATGATCCATTGATATGGTGCATGGCCTTACCCAGGTTCGCCTCAGGCGTCTCTATTATCAAATGGTAGTGATTGCCCATAAGTACGTAGCAGTGGAGCAAAATTCCGTATCGCTCCTTTGCCTCTGCTATCTTTTCCTTGAATTTCTCATAATCTGTTTTGTTGAAATAGATATTTCTCCGCTCATTTCCCCTCGCTGTTACATGGTAGAAAGCTCCTTCATACTCTATTCGTAAAGGTCTGGCCATTGTCTATCCTCCTTTTTCTTTTTTTAGTTTAGAGAATAGATTAATTCATAAATGTCCTATGTCAAGGGCTGACCCCTTTGTCCTTGTACGTTGCCATATCAATATCCTTTCTGTTACCGTCCTCTTTCGAATCCTT
Source organism: Nanobdellota archaeon (assembly GCA_038046445.1). Classification (GTDB taxonomy): domain Archaea; phylum Nanobdellota; class Nanobdellia; order Woesearchaeales; family GW2011-AR9; genus JACRPH01. Next base: position 2,359 of record JBBSWE010000027.1, read on the forward strand.
GCGGACTCCGTGGGACAGCGTAATTAAGAATTAGTTCTTACTACGCGCTTTTGATCAATACCAATGCCTCTTTGCGATCTTAAATAAACTTTTTTAAGACGCATTTTGTGCTCACCGGGAGCATTGGCAAGTCGTCTCGCTTGCAGATTCAAGAAGTAAGCCCCCATTACCTTCTTGGATCAGAAATTAGCTTCGGCGTTCACTTCCTGGTTCCAGGTGGTATCACCAGCACAAACGTCGATGTGCCCTTCATGAACTTGCTCAATGAGACATTCGTGAAGACATCAGGATCCGACGGTCTATTGGTCCAGTGCGCTTCCAGAACTCGTCCCTTAGTCAGAACGAACGTGTGCACACCCCACCCCGCCTTTTCCGC
>JBBSWE010000028.1:0-3711 GCA_038046445.1 Nanobdellota archaeon
TCGCGTTGAGAAGCGCTCCCAGATTCTCCCTGAATCCATTGTAAGAAGCGTTCAAACTCTTCTTTACAGAATAGTTTAGAACCAACATGAAAATCAGAAAGAAAAATAGCATAAATTTCCTCCGGACAGGTTTTTACCACGTTCGTTACGGGAATGTCGGGCCAAACTATCTTATCCGCAAAGATGATTTTCTCTCCACACATTCCACTTATTCCAATCACTTCATCTTCTGTTACCTCTTTAGCTTCAGAAAGAAGATCGGGATGATTTTTAGAAATTAAAACTTTTATTTTTCCAGTGGGGTCTTCTAGAGTTAACATGACGTTCCCGTTCTTAGTTTGACTGATCTCTTCTACCATGCCAATAATAGAAACCGTTTCTTTCTCTTTCTTGCCCAAAACCCGACCGATAGAAGTGAGGGTCTCACTGATTTCCGGGCGAGTACGTAAAATTTTTTCTAAGAATTTGTAGCGAGAGAGAAATATATTAGTAAAGTCTTTTATTTCATATTTGTGAGGTTTATTTTCATAAGAAATAACGATATTTACGGGATAAGTATTGAAAGGAGAGGGTACTTCGAGAAAAGGAGAAGGGGAAAGAGATGTTTCGGGGGGAGGAGAAGGTATAGAAGAGAAGGAAGCTACCTTAAGCGTATTTTCAACAGGAATTAAATTTAATTCTATTTCTAAACTAGATTGTTCTTGAGAATAATTATCTTTAATTTGATGTAAAACTAAACTTGCTTTTTTGAAAGTTTGAAGTTGGTTTTGATATAAATCATCATCACGATCTTTTTCTGCCGCTACTTTAAGTTTATCGATTTCGTACCAATCTACCAAAGAGGTTTGTTCAGTAACGATTTCGGCATAATCTGAATTTAAAACTAAAAGATCCGCTTCCGTTTGTAAGGTGGTTAAAATTCCTTCTTTTCCTTCTTTTTCTAAAAACTCCTTGCTGATTAAAATTCCTTTTTTAAACATTTCTTCAATCAGTTTGTCTTTTTCCATGATTTTGTTGATTTTTTTTTATTAATTATTTTTGTTAATGGCCCAATCTATTAGTTAATTGAATTGGAGAGCTTTTTCCAAGATTTCTTTTATTTTTATTAAGAGAACTTCCTCTAAAGAAAGAGAAATTTCTCTGGTTCTTCCGTAACGTCCTTTAGAAATAATTTTAGCATTGATAACCCCTAGCATATCCAATTCTGCCAAGATGTCGGAAACCCTTCTTTGGGTTAAAACGTTTAGTTTAGTTTTTTTGCATAGTTCTTTGTACACTTCATAGATTTCTCCAGTGAAAAAATTTTTCTTTTGGGGAGAGACCAGCAGCAAGGCGTAAAGAACGCTTTGAAATTGTTTAGGTTGGTTGATAATGGCGTTAAGAATAGTGTCCGTCTCGACTTTTCTCTCTGCTTCATCTAAATGAATTATTTCGATGGAAGAAGAACCGGCCCTTTCGGCTAACTCTCCGGCTATTCTTAGTAAGTCTATGGCTCTACGCGCATCCCCATGGTCACGAGCAGCATAAGCAGCACATTTTTCGATTACTCCTGGTTGTAATGCTCCTTCCTTGAAAGCTTTTTGAGCTCGCTGACGTAAAATATCTTGAATTTGTAAGGCATTGTAAGGAGGAAAAATTAATTCTTCTTCAGAAAGACTGCTTTTCACCCGCGGATCTAAATTTTCTACAAAAATTAGGTTGTTAGAAATCCCAATTAAACAGATTTGAGAATTTTTTAATTCGGAATTGATTCTAGTAAGGTTATAAAGAATATCGTCCCCAATCTTCTTAGTTAATTGGTCAATTTCGTCCAAAATTAATAAGATTACTTGTCTTTTTTCGTCCAGGAGCTTGTAAAAGATATTGTACACTTCATCTGTAGGTAAGCCGGTAGGGGGGACTTCTTGGCCGAATTCTTTGATAATTTGAGCAATGAGACGATATTCAGTATCGGCAATTTTTTTTAGTTTACAATTAAGATAAATTGGTTTTAAGGGGACTTGATTGTTGGCAGCTATTTGAGCTAAGGAATTGACCACGTGGCGGACAGAAAGGGTTTTTCCCGTGCCGGTTTTACCGTAAACGAAGAGATTAGAAGGCTTTTCTACCCGCAAGGCCGGAGCAAGGATATTAGCTACTTCTTGAAGCTGCTCTTCCCGAAAGAGCACCGCTTCCGGAGCATAAGAAGAAAGTAGAACTCCTTTATCCACAAAAATAGAATCTTTTTTCAAAAAGTTCTCGAAAAATATGTCAATACCCATCCCCTCTCCCCCCCATTGCATATGGAAAACAGTTTTAAGTTGTTTTTAATTGCTTTTTTATTTATTTCTGATCAACATTGGACCTTCTTTCCGCTTTCTTATTTAAATTCTCCCCGGATTGGAAATATAAATTGTTAAATATGCTTTTTAACCCTTTTCTTACGGATGGAAACTTCTATAAATACTTATCTTGGAATTTTCGAGTAGTGATTTTCCTTTTCTTTTTTTATTAAACCGACAGAAGAAGCTTTGTTAAATGCAATAAGAGTTTGATCTTTTACCTTCTTCTGTTTAATTTTTTCAAATGGAGATTTATTTTGTTCGGATTTAACCTTGATTTGACTTTGATTTAGCTTTAAATTTATATAATTATAATTATTAATTGATATTAATATATTATTAATCATTATTAACTTACTATATTGAAACAATACTATATTTAATAATTAATAATTAACTATAATAAACAAGAATAACTATAAAATAAGATATATATCAAGTAATAAAGAATAAAAGAGATCATTTGATAATCTTTCCAGAAGAAATCTTCTTCTGATATATTTATTTTTGATCGAATAAGGACGTTTTAAGAAGGTTTCTTTCTTTTAGATAGATAAGGTTCTCTCAAATCAAGATCAATCAAGAAAAATTTTTTCATTTTACCTTCTTCCATGAGAAATCAAGGGGAGGGGGTGGTTTCTTTCTTCCTTTTCTGTTAAAATCATCCCATTGAGAAAAGAATCCTCGGTTCTAGCAACGACTTTTTTAAAAAGAGCCTCTTCAAAAGAAATGTTTAAATAGATTCTAATTACTCTTTAAGAGATGGTTTTAGAATCACTCTTTAATCCTTTTGCTGTTAAGAAGAAGCCTTGGGAGATGTTTTTGGCTGGTTTCATCTATTCCATAGTCGGATTATTGCTTTCTTATCTTGTTTTTAAAGAAAATGCGGGCCTTCTAGCCGTCTTTTTGATTGTTTTAGCTACCGTTCCTCTTCTCTATACTGCTATCAAGAATGAAGAGGAATTGGATTTAGAGCTAAACGGAGAAATAGCTCTTTTAAAAGAACATACTAAGGTTTTAGTTTTCTTGATGTGTCTGTTCTTAGGGATTGTGGTTGCTTTGGCTATCGCGTATGTCTTTTTACCCAAAGATGTTACTTCAGTGGCTTTTGGTTTGCAAGAACAAGCTATTTTGAAAGTAAATATGAACGTCCAAGGTAAAATCACCCATATAGATCTATTCACACGTATTTTTGCCAACAACTTGAAGGTATTGTTTTTTTGCATTCTTTTTTCGTTTTTGTATGGAACCGGAGCGCTGTTTATTTTAACCTGGAATGCCTCAGTGGTAGCTACGGCTATGGGTAACCTTTTTAAGATTGAATTGGCGAAAGCTGCTTCTTTAGTGGGGCTGCCGGGAATTGCTGCCTATTTCAGCGCCGCTTCTTTTA
>JBBSWE010000028.1:3721-6880 GCA_038046445.1 Nanobdellota archaeon
ATGTAGCGGGTGTAGCCGGAGGAATCATTTCTATTGCTTTAATCAAGCATAATTTGAAGGAAGATCGAGTTTTAGTGGATGCTTTAGATTTAATTTTGTTGAGTTTAGCTATTTTAGTAATAGCCGGATTAGTAGAAGTATATGTAACGCCATTATTGTTCTAAGAAAAAGATTATTCGGAAAGTTTGCTTAATCAAAGTTAAGTGAACTTCCGTTACAACACTTTCACTCTGCCCGGAAGATTTTGGAAGATATCTCCTTTCTCTAACATCTTTTCAATCAATTTTTCGGTATCGTTAAGAAAAGAGCAATGTAAAATCTCTTCTACTAAAACTCCTTCGCCCTTATCTTTTTCTTTAATAATTAATAATATCTTTTGAGTGGGAAGTATTTCTTTTTCTCCGGAAGCGATTTCTTCTTCTATAACTTCTTCTTCAATAATTTCTTCTTTTATCCCTCCTTTTTCTTCGGATAAAGAAAGAGGTTTTACTTCTGGAACTGCGGCAGAAACAATTTCTTCTGATGATTTGGTTTCTAAAATCGCGGCAAACCTTTCTTTTAATTCTATTTTTCTTAACTTTAACCAGGAAGCGTCCACTTTTTTAACGATTTCAAAAGAGAGATACCTTTCTTGATCATATTGGCGTAATCTTCCAACTACCAAGACGATATCTCCTGGGTTTAGCTCCTTTAAAACTTTATTCTCTTCAAAAAAACGTACGACCAATTTTCCGGTTCCATCTTCTAACCACAGATTAGTAATATTTCCTTGTTTTTGTAGATGAACAATAATTCCTACCACGTTTAAACGATAAATTTGTCTTTGATCGGAAGTAAGCAGATAATTTAAAGCATCTTCTTCTTGCACGTATCTCCCTTGCGTTACTTCTCCCAAGGTTATTTTCACTGCTGTTTGACGGATTAAGGGATTTTTATTTTCCATGAGTTAAATTGAGTTTGTAAGATATTTTTGCTTATAATTTCTGCACGAAATTTCTTTTCGGTTCGAATAAATCACCGGAACGACGAAGTTTTTCTAAGGTTTCTTCTACCAGCTCGCGGGAAAGGCTCTTTTCTTGTGCCGCTTCCACAATATTGTCTACTGGAATGACTTTGGTATTAAGCTGATATTCCAAGGCAGTAATAATTTCTTTTATTACGCTGATGGTGCTGCGCTGCGTAGCCGTAATTCTACTGCCGATACGATCAATGTCAATCGTGCCCGTTTCTTTATCTTTAGCCACCTCATTCAAATAATAATCTAACAATTCGATAGCTTTTTGGGCATCTTTTTTAGTGACGGTTTTAGCTAGTCTCAGCTTAGCTGCCGCCTCAGAAATTCTCACTAACGCTTCTAGTTGTCTGGCAGTAATGGGGACGGTCTTTACTCCACTTTCTCCCCCCCCCGAATTACGTACGTTGATATAATATTCTTTTAATTCTTCGATGGCCGGATCAGTAATGCGTGGATTAATACGTTGGCGGATATAAGCAAAATATTTTTTTAGTAAGGGAGTAGAAATTTCTGCAGGAGAACTTTCTGAACTGCGATGCAAATTCAAAATAAAAGTAGCGGTTTCTTGATCTTTCTCTCGATTAGGCAGGTCTTTGATGGGGAAAATCAAATCAAAACGGTTGATTAGGGTGGGAGGTAAGTCGATTTGTTTCGCAATCAAATCGTAAGGATCGAATCGACCCAGTTTGGGATTAGCAGCAGCCAGTACGGTAGTTTCACAACGTAACGTCGCTTGGATATTGGCTTTAGCAATGGAAACAGTCTGCTGTTCTAATGCTTCGTGTAGAGCGGAACGGTCTTCTTTTCCCATTTTGTCCATTTCATCAATAATGGCGAAACCACGGTTAGCTAATACTAAGGTTCCTGCTTCCAAACTCCATCCGCCCAAAAACTCATCTTTAACCACTGAAGCGGTTAGTCCGGCAGCAGTAGCTCCTTTTCCACTAGTGAAACGAGCTTTAGGAGCGACAGTAGTGATGCGCTTGAGTAACTGACTCTTACCGCTACCCGGATCTCCAATCAAAAGGATATGGATGTCTCCTCGGGTAGTGACCCCGTCCGGACGGGCTTTGCGACATCCTCCAGCCAGTTGCAATACTAAAGCTTCTTTGATGCGGTCGTGGCCATAAATGGAAGGAGCGATACTTCCGGCTAAAACGGCCAAAACATTAGGAGAACGAGCAATTTTTTTGATTTCTTCTTCTTCTTGCTCCGTAATTTGCATGTCGATATAATCGTCTTGTAACGATTCGATATAATTCGCTTCAATAATTAAATCGTATTTGGTAGATTGTCCTCCAGTCTTAAGCAGAGTAGGCACTTCCGTAACCCAGCCGCACAACTTTACTCGGGAACCGGGACTAGTGCGACGTTCAGAGATAGGAGAAACTAAATCTTCTTTCAAAAAGACGTTAATCCTTTTAGGCTGGCTTCCATCTAATTCATCAGCCGCTTCTTCTAAGACGATTCCTTGACCATCAACTAATTCTCGAGACATTTCTTTGAATTTGCCCTTTCTTCCGCAACTACACTTGCTCGGTTCTTTATATTTATTGTCCAGCTGAATCATATTGATAATATTACCACAAGAAGGACATTCGAACTTAGAAGCAGAGACGTGAGGACGAACATCTGATTTTTGGCGGATAACTCCTTCCGTCCAAATTAATTTATTAAGATGCTTACTGCGAATTTCGTTAATTTTAATCTTTAGCGATTCAGGCAGGTTAGTCAAACGGACATTGAACTTAATTACTTTTTTAGGCAGATCAAACTCTTTAATGGCCAATTCTGCTGCCTTAAGTACCTCTTCGGGGGTTTCAGACAATTCATCGATTATTTCGGGGTTAAACTTAATCAATTCAGAAAAATCTAAGACTAAAAAGTTCTGTCCCTTACGCACTGCTTCCAACAGTTGAGGATAATAATTGCGCTCGATAAATTCATGCAGTACTTTTATCTGTTCGTCGACTTCCATCCTTTTCCCCCACCTAAACTAAAACAAAAATGCTTACAAGCTATATAAAGATTTAGGTCTCATAAATATACTATGCCGTGCTATGGGGGGATTACTTATCTAACAGTTTTCTCAGCTATTCCCATTTTGTCTCTGTAATTTGATTTTCTAAACTACTTTAACCAGT
>JBBSWE010000029.1:0-1012 GCA_038046445.1 Nanobdellota archaeon
ATTGAGATTGTCATGGATAGTTATCCTGAAGAACCAGATGATTAACCGTGGTCTGAGGTGCCCCGATTTTCCTTCGATTTTCCTTTTTACTCAGTACATAGGAGAGGGGCATAATGACCGCTCTTACTGTAGAGATTCGCCCATGAAGAAATTTAATGTTTTCGAAGTTTACTCTCTTGGAAAACAATTATTCCCGCTGTCGCTATTGTCGAGCGACGATGAGAAATTTGTCAATGTCTTATGGCCGCTTATCCAGGCGCGCGATGCTTTATATAAACAAGTTGGAGAGGAATCCATTCTTCTCGATGCTTCAAAGAGAGCAGCGATGCGTCTTATTGTAGAAATAAACGACATTGTTCCGACAGACATAAAAGAGGCGTTCGCTGTTGATAATGAAAAAATAGTTAAAAGCTACTATTTATCGTCCGTTAAAAGAGCGCTGGAAAATCTGGAAACCGTTTTGAATAACGACATGCCCGGGATATCGACATTCTTTGTCGTACAGAAAGGCATATATCGTACTGAGGATCTAATTACTCATTCCGAAAATCATTTTTTGGAAGATATACGTAAAGACATCCCGGAAAAAGCGAAAGAAGATATCAGGGAAGCCGGGAAATGTTTGGCTTTCGAAATTCCAACAGCGTGCGCTTTCCACATGTGGAGAGCAATAGAAACTGTTATGGGACTTTATTATCTAAAACTTACTGGCAAAACATTTAAAGATAATGGCATAAATCGTAATTGGGATTCATATATCAAGGCTCTGACAGGAACAGGTGCGGATAAGAAAATCACACAGTTTCTTGACCACATCAGGAAAGAATATAGAAATCCACAAACACACCCGTCAGATACAGTGAGTATTGCCGAAGCATATGGGTTATTTGGAGCGGCGTTTAGTTCTATTAACCAAATGATTCTTGCAATACAAAAGCTACCTATAGTGGGGGCCATTCCGGCTATAAAATAACAGGGGACGTGATTTCATCGCTACGTTTATCTGCGAATA
>JBBSWE010000030.1:0-7203 GCA_038046445.1 Nanobdellota archaeon
GCTTACAGAAAGGGAAGCGTGGAAAGTGGTTAGTCAGTATAAGATTAAGGTTCGGAAGGAGAGAAGGTAGATAAAAATGGGAGTCTCGCGGAGTAAATTTAATTTTATGCGCTGGATACCTTTAGGTTTTTCGATAACTTTAGTTTTAACTTGGTTGATCATTCTATTAGTGGTGGGATTAGGACAATATCTTACTGCCGGAATTATGGTGCTGGTAATATTAATTTTGACTACTCTTATTGCTTGGAAGAACGCCCCCATCGGTGGAGGGATCTTTATCATTCTGGGAGCGGGATATATGATATTCTCGATGAGCATGATTTTTTCTGTAGCTTATATCTTAGCGGCATTTCCCTTATTTATTACCGGCTCAGCTTTTATCATCCAATATCTTTATTTGGAAAGAAAAGAACAAGAGGAGGAAGGAGTAGATGACTTTTGAACATGCTTGCCAACACTAAACAAATCTTAATTAAGGCGCATCAAGGGAAGTATGCGGTAGGACATTTCAATATCAACAATATGGAAATCGTGCAGGGAATCGTGCAGGCAGCAGAAAAGTTGCGCTCTCCGGTAATCCTGGCTACTTCCGAAGGAGCGATCGAATACGCCGGAATTAATTTTCTGTATGAATTAGCTAAGACTGCTTCAGAATTGTCTTCTGTGCCGGTAGCCTTACACTTAGATCATGGTAAAGATTTGAAAATAATTAAACAATGTATCGATTTGGGCTATTCTTCAGTAATGATTGACGCTTCTCATGAAGATTTTGAAAAAAATGTCCGCTTGACCAAGCAAGTAGTACAATGGGCCCACAAAAAAAGAATCTCGGTGGAAGCAGAGTTGGGCACGATTGGGGGAAAGGAAGATAAAGTACATTCCCGTGGGATTATTTATACTAATCCTGCTAAAGCGGCAGAATTTGTGCGTCGAACCGGATGCGATTTTCTGGCGGTAGCCATCGGAACATCTCATGGAGCATATAAATTTTCGGGAACGGCTAAACTGCAGATAGAGATCTTGAAGAAGATTAAATCTCAAACTAACATCCCGTTAGTCTTGCATGGAGCTTCGGGAGTACCAGCAGAAATAGTTAAGCTGGCGGAAAAGTACGGAGCGAAGTTGTCTGGAGTACAAGGGGTACCGGAAGCGCAAGTTAAATTAGCCATTAAAAATGGAATTAATAAGATTAATACCGATACTGATTTAAGAATAGCTTTCGATGCGGGAGTACGGCAAGCAGTGAAAGAACATCCGGAAGATTTTGATCCGCGACATATCTTGGCACCAGCGCGAGAATTGATTCAAAAGGTAGTAGAACAGCGGATTAAACTCTTTGGTAGCGCTGGGAAAGCGTAAACATTAAAAGTTAAGAATAATTATTAAGGAAAAAGAGGTCAATACCATGGGAATCTTACATACTTTATTGGGAAAGAGGCAGTTTGTTGCTCCGGAAAAGAGAATTAAGGCTCATCACGGAAAGAAGATTTACATTGCTGCAGACCATGCTGGTTTTAAGCTAAAAGGAGAATTGAAGCACTGGCTAGAGCATCATAAGATTGCTTATGAAGATTTAGGAAATAAATTGCTTGATCCGAATGATGATTATCCTGATTTTGCTGGAATCTTAGCCAAAAGAGTAGTTAAAGAAGGAACTATGGGAATTTTAGTGTGCGGCTCGGGAATAGGGATGTGCATTGCAGCTAATAAAATTAAAGGGGCGCGAGCGGCTAACCCTCTTTCTCTGAAGGAGGTACGTTTAGCTCGAGAACATAACAATATAAATATCCTCTGTCTTTCCGGTTGGTTTAATAATTTTCATTATAGCACCAAACTACTGGAACGTTTCCTACAAACCAAGTTCTCTGAGGAGCCGCGGCATGTGCGTCGGTTAGCCAAGATTAAGAAGTTAGAGCTGGGACGTTAAGTATGAAACAACTAATTCTTCCTTCTATTATGAGTAAAAGTCAGGAGGAGTTAGAAGCAGATTTGAAAAAATTGAAAGGGGTGGTTAAGGAAATCCATCTGGACGTGGTGGATGGCCTTTTTGCCCCGAACGATGCTTTAGATTTTAATTTCAAGCTGCCGGCGGGTTTCAAGTACAATATGCATCTGATGGTGAAGAAGCCGGAAATATGGATTAAGAAACGTTGGAAAGAAAGTGATTTATTTATTCCGCAACTGGAAGAAATTAAAGATGTCCTTGCCTACATTAAGTGGATGAGAAAAGGGGGGAAGAAAGTTGCGTTTGCTTTGAAACCAGAAACTTCAGTTAGTAAAATTAAACCTTATCTAATGGATTGCGATTATGTGCTGGTTCTTACGGTCCATCCGGGATTTTATGGCAGCAAGTTTCTTCCTTCGGCCTTGAAGAAGATCAATTTGATTAAGAAAGTTAATCCAAAAATTAAAGTAATTGTGGATGGGGGAATGAAACCGGAAACGATTGGGTTGGCAGCTCGGGCTGGAGCGGATTTATTTGTTTCAGGGAATTTTGTGACTAAAGCCGAGAAGCCAAAGGAAAGGATTAAAGAACTACTTCGAAGCTTAAGGAGGTGAATGATGGTAAGAACCTGTCCCAACCAGAAAGAGAATGAAAAAGGATGTCCTTGTTCCCATCTGGATTGTGAGAATCATGGGATCTGCTGTCAATGCATAAAATATCATCGTGGCAAAGGGGAGAAACCGGCGTGTTTGAAATGAATTTAGCCAAGTTACTCTTCTCCAGTAAATACAAAGCAAACATTTATAAAGAGGAATATCCATTTTAATTTGATGGTTTCACTTAGATTAAAAGCACTATCTTCTTTGGAGGCTCTAGTTTTTTGTTTTGTTTCTTCAGCAACCGTAGCCCAAGAATTGCCCTTTAATTTTAATCATTCTTCTGTTTTAATGGAAGAAACTACCTTCATTCCACAAATGTTACCTGATAATTCTATCAAAGAATTATGTCCTCCAGAAAAAGATTTTCCTAGGACGGGGGATATTATTGCACAAACCTCACAGAGTTATCAAAGCCCTTTTATCATATCTGCTACTGGTAGTCTTTATACTCACCTGGGTCTGGTAGTGGAGAGAAATGAAGGAGTTTTTGTTTTAGAAGCAAGTTCTACAGTAAGATATACTCCATTCCAAGAGTGGATTAATCGCGGAGTGGATAAAAAATATACTCTTATGAGAGTTTTACCTGAACTTTCTTATGTTGCTGAAGTAGCAGTCGTGGAAGCAGAAAAATTCTTAGGTAAAGATTACGATGTCTTATTTGATCCAAGCGATAAAAAAATGTATTGCTCTGAATTAGTTCAAAAGGCATATGAAAGATCAGGAGCAACTTTAGGCAAATGGGAAAAATTTGAAGGATTACTTGATTTGCGTAATATGGCTCTTGCACGAGAAGTAAAGAAAAGATGGGGTAGAGTTCCAGAATCATTATCAATAGTCACCCCAAAATCAATCTTAGAATCTCCTCTTCTTTATATTGTTTATTCTAATTTCAATTAGAAGCTACTACTACGGGTTTTTTAGTTTGGGTTGTGGATTTAATAGGTTCTACTTTCTGCACTACGCCATTTTGTAACCCCCCATAGATAATTTGGGGAGGTGTAGCAAAACTCGATCCTCTACCTGCAAATAATTGGATTCCTGATTGAAGAAGGGTGGCTGCTGTTCCTGAAGAAATACCACTACCACCTTTTTTACCAATTCCATAACTTTCAACATATTTCTGCAATGCAGCGGTAGGCATATTTTGTGGAGGAAGATAAGGTAAATTCTGAGTAAGACTTACTCCTCCATAAGAAGCAACGGTGCACACATGAGATGCACAACTTCTGTAGGAATTATACTGTTTTCAGGTAGCACTATTTACTTGCTGTACTCCCCACTGATTTTCTACAGGCATGAAGAACCAACCAATTCCTTTTTTGGAATCAGCTTTTGATCCGGCGATGATCTTACTACTATCAGCATTAGGTATCGAATAAATCCCAGAAATACTCTTTCTAACATCATACAAATGACTTTGTTGGAAAGGTACATCTTTTACTCCTCCCCAATCTGATTCACTTACTCTTAATTTTCCATTTTCTACGTAGAGCACGGCCATATGTCCGGCTTTAGCTACGGCATTTCTTAACTCTGGAGGAAGATTCTGTAATTGTGCACTATCTGCCGTAGGAGCAACAGCTTTAGTAAAAGCGGTTTGTCCTGCAGTTACAACATAAGCTTCTCCTTCATGTAATTCATAAGTGTTAGTTCCTACGGTTACTTTAACCGGTTTTCCCACGGGCTTACTTGGTTGCTGTTCGAAGGCATATTTCTCTTCTCCAGAAGGAGTTTCTTGTTTTATTTTAACTGGAACATTTACATCATTCCCTCGAGCAACGCAGCCACTTTCTTCAGGATCGCAAGTTGGATTTAACTCTTGATAAAATTGTGTTTCTGTATCAGTATATTGCAAATCATAACTCTTAGGACCCAGAGAGACCTTAGCTGCTCCATTAGCTTTAATTTCTACTCCGGAAGGTGAATTGCTTAAAGCTACGACTCCTTTATTTGGGGTAACTTTTATTTTTCCATTATTGATTTTCAAATAGGCTTCTCTGGATCTTAATCCAAATTTTCCATCTCCTACACACTTACTTCCAACTATGTTTCCTCCGCACACTCCAGTTTGAGAGTAAGCACTTGCTTGCCATTTGCTTACTGCTTCTTCAGTAGTAGCATCATAAACTCCAGTTTCTTTTAATCCTACTATCCTTTGCAATAATGCTACATCCGGAGAAGAATCTCCCTGTTGGAAATAACCTCTTTTTGGTAATTTTAAATAACCTAAATAATCACTTGTAACTTGTTCTTCCTGACTAATTAAACCTTGAGCGGTGGTGCTAACACTGAATCCTTCTCCGCTTGCTTGTACCTTATCAGAAATAATTACTCCATTCTTTGCTATTTGTGCCACATTCTCCAAGTAGGGAACAGATATCTTCATTCCCAAAATGTTAACCTCTTTGGTAGAAGAGACCACTTTTACTCCATTTACGGTTAGAGAAGAGCCCTTAGGAACGGCAATTTTTCCTTGTAATATTTCGGGTCTATCCACCTCCACTTTTCCTCTTAGATAAACTACTGCATCTTGAGAAATGGAAGTAATCTTTCCTCCATTTAAGGTAATTATACTTCGGCCCTCTTTGGTGGCAATGGCACTAAAAGAAGTGGTATAAGCAAATTTTATTTTATCAAATTCATCAAAAGATCCACTTAAAGATCCATCTTTATTCATTCTTATAAATATTCCTCCTGTAATAGAATGACCATTTATAGAACCAGATGGAATGGAAAATGTGTTGGTTCCATCCTTCCTCAGGTTTCCAGTGAAGGACATTTCTTGTTTTGATTCTGCTTGATACAATTTTAATTCTCCTTTTACCACACCCAACTTATAATTTTGACCAAACTTCCCTTTAAAATCTTTGACATTAACGCTGTTTACTTTTCCTTTTAAAGTTCCATCTTCCGAGTAGGAAGAAACATCTCCCGTAAATTGTATTAACGTTAAATCCCAAGATTTAGATAAAAAATCTTTAAACCTTTCTTTATTTTGATTAATGTGTGCGGGAGAACTAGCAAAAAAATTATTAGCTAAGTCTCGGTGCTTTTGGTTTGAAAAATCTGCTCTGTTAGTAATCCAAACTTGCTTTTGGGATTCATCTAAATGATTAAACTGTTCGGGGGTTGGGTTCTGTAGTTTAGCAAACTGTTCTGCAGTAGGATTTTGGAGTGTATTAAAGTTTTGAGGAGAGGGATTTTTCATAAAATCAGTTACACAATCCTCTTGGATTTCTGGACAGGCTGCCAAAACTAAATTTAATCCTAACAGTAATAATAATAGTAATATTCCTGAAATACTTAAAGGGTTTATCTTTTTCATTTTATTCTGTGATGATAAGAGTAATTATTTCATTGTTGGTTACGCCTTGTTCATCAGTAACGCTAACTATCAGTTCATAATCTCCTTTTTGTTCTATTGTTGGATTAATGGTCATAACTCCCGTTTCTGAGTTAATCGTTAATATATCATTATTTATTGAATACTTTGCTTCGATCTCTGGAATAACTCTTACTGAATAATTAGTTTCTGCTCCTATTTTGGCGTAGATTGTTCCAATGGGCTCAATTTCCCATTCTTGTTCTCCTTGGATTGAAATGGTGAATACTTCTTCTTGAGTAACATTATTCTGGTCAGTAATGCTCAACAAAATAATATGTGTTCCAATATTATCAGCCACGGGAGTGAAAGAAATAGTTCCTATTTCATCCACTTCAAATAAGTCACTATTGTCAGAAAAAGTTAATCCTTTTTGGTAACTTCTTATCTTGTAGGTGAATATTTCTCCCACCGAAGCATTCATATTTTCGATGGGCCGAACAAAATTATTTCCGTAATCTCTAGTAGTATTAAATTTATGAGCAAAATTAAAAGACACCTGTTTTTCTAAGTCAGATAAACTGTACAAAATAATATAATTTTGTTCGTCTTCTGTCTGTATTGTATTTAGTTCTATTTTATATTTATTCATTATCTCATTTAAACAGCTAATACACACAACATTTTCTTTATTCATTTGAATAGAAGTTATCTCTGAAGCTGCAGAATGTAATTTATATAAGTTTGAAGGTAAAATTAGATCAAATTGTCGAATCTCTTTATAAGAGCCAGCTTCTTGGATGATAATAGGCAAGGTAACCTTAACTATTACCGTATTTTCAGATATTTTTGTTTCGACTTTTGCTTCACTTAGCACGGCATTAACTGAATATGGGAAAAAAGAAAGATTAGTGCATTTATCTAAAGAAACTGACAATCCAAAAGATATTTCTTCTTCCATACGCGTCTTGTTGATAAGTTCTTCTCTTCCTTGGTCTAAATAATAGGGTACATAAAGATAATCTTGATTATAAATTATATCGTATCTTAAAAAATCATTTGGAGTACCAAAGTATCCTCCCTGAACCGCTGTTGCAAAAACAGTATCACTTAATTCTTGATATAAACATGCTTCAACATAATTCTTTACGGGGGCATAATTGTTAGGAGCATCTATGGAAATAATGTCTGATTTGAGAGTATCATAATTTAACACTTCTTGGGGACCGGTAGCCAACTCTTTTTTCAAGAATAAGATTGAAGCAACTATGCTTAGA
>JBBSWE010000031.1:0-5547 GCA_038046445.1 Nanobdellota archaeon
ATTTAATCATTTCTATATAGTAATATGGATAAGGGAGAAGATAAGGGAGAAGATAAAGAAGAAGGTCTGTCCATAAAGGAACAAAAACAAATTTATCTAAGTCCTAGAGCCTTAGCTTGAGTAATAGATTTAAAGTCTGTTTCTCGAATGGAAAAAGAGATTGAATCCTTAGGAGAATAAAATCCTTGCGTAAACTTACAGGTCATACAAGTAGGTTTTCCGCCATTTCCGCAGCCCAGGTTTCCCCCACTAGGCATACCTAACGGATTGGTGGGAGCATTTCCATCATCACATCCAGTTTTCTTCTTATCTCCTGCTACATGAGAAAAGCCAGTATCTTCAGGAGAAGGATCTCTATCTCCAACGATACTAATAATAAAATTCCAGGGTGGACAAGACATAGAATCCATTGCTCCACTTCCGCCGCAACCTTCCGGATTCATACAATCGGGACCGCCGATGTTACTACCGTCACTACTTGTTCCATCAATATTGTCTTCGTTAGCAAGAGGTTCTCCACCGGCAGTTCCCTTTCCACCCATGCCGCTAGCACACCCCGGAGTAGTTGCATCACACTTCAATCCCGTTATCCAAAACGGCTTATAATTACAATTACTTCCTTCAGGATTTCCACTAGCAAAAGCAGTATCTTTCGTACCGCCTTCACTCGGACCTCCGCTAACGGGATCGCTCTCACCAGGCTGTTTAGGACCACTCGGTCCCTCTCCACCACTAGAACTAGTAGAAGAACTACTGCCGGAAGAAGAAGAACTAGAACTACTGGAAGAACTAGAAGAAGAGCTACTGCTAGAAGAGCTGGAAGATGAAGAACTACCGCCGGAAGAAGAACCAGTTCCAGAATTTCCATCGCTTATGGTAACCGGACCTGCAGTAACTTTTCCCGTGCCCGTATTCCACGTAATATCAGTACTTTTTCCTTTAAATACTGGTTCTACAAAGAAAGTAGTAGAACCACTGCCCCATCTTACCCCCACATTACCACCAGTTTGCATCCCTGGAATACTACCAGTATATTCTGAGGCCCCACAACTTCCACCCATACTCACTCCAGAACCGCCACCTGAACCGCCACCACTAGAAGTACTACCTGAACTTTTTCCTGTACCTTGACTGGAACCACTGGGTTTAGCAGTACATCCAGCTACTCCCCCTTGAGTAGGAGATTTGCCAGCTCCGCCACCAAGATTCATGACTCTGTCCACTGATCCTTTCTTTGTTGAATATAATTCGACTGGAGTATTAGCAGCAAAGTTAATGGAAGAAGATTTTTCATAATAAGAAAAATAATTCAATTTGGGATCTCCAACCAATTCACCAAACTTTCCCGAAGAAAATAAATAATTATTATTAGAATCAGCACGTAAAGTAGAAGTATTAGGAAGCACACCAATGGAAGCAAAAATCTTAGCATCCTTGACTTGGAAATCCAACACTCGATTATTAGAATTACCATTAATTATTCTTGTCACACTGGAGAAAGAGATACTCCCATCAGGATTAACTTTGTAATTCCCTTTAAGTACTTCGGTTTTCTGAAAGATAAGATTGGGATAATCCTGAATTAAGCGAGTAGAAGATAAGATAAACTGGTTAGAAGAGAAAGATAAAATTACATCGTTAAGAAAAGCGGCATTGGTACTATTAGTTCTTCCGGTCAAAGCTCGAAAAGTCTTTCCGCTAATGTAATCGGAGAAAAGCGAGGAAGTCATTTTATCTCCGTTTAAGGAAAGAGGTTGAGCACTAAACTTTTGCGTTACCGTTCTTACTGCCTCCCCGGCCAGAGTGTGATAACCTGCATAAAGAACAGACAGCAATACTAACAGACATAAAGTAATCATGGAAATATAAATAACACGATGACGAGGATGACGTAAAGAATCAGCGGGAATATTTTTAGTTTTAGAACCAACCGCAACCTTACCTTTAAATTTCACTTTAGACATCTAGTAACCTCTTTAGACCTGAAAAAGAAAAGAAGTTTATAAGTTTTACTTATTCGCAACAATCTCGACCACGTCTCTATGCTTTAAAGGATGTTCTTTGCCCACCGTTCTTTTAGTCTTGACATCTTTAGCACAGATGAACTTATTACCGAAATCAGTGTGCAATTTAAATGCAAAGTCTAGAGCAGTAGTCTTAGGTGGCATTAAGAAACAATCCGGCAATACTCTTCCATCCGAATCTTCCAACTTGTTGATTCCACCCGGATAGATGGCAATATAACCCAGCAAATCAAATACAGCCGTATCTAAAACTTGCTGTACTCCAGTGCTGCCCATCTTAACTAAAATGTTTTCTCGGATAAAATTCAGGGCTGCTTTCTGTTTATCATTAAGTTTAGATTCTTCTCTTAAAGAAAAGTCTTTCTCTCCCGGTAAATAATCTATTAGTCCGGCTTTAGCTGCTTCTTTCAAAGCTAATTCTGATTCGGCAGAACAAGCTACAAATTTATGTTCTGGGAATTGTTTCACTAAACGCTGGAAGTTTTCTTGTCCTACCGGAATATCAATCTTGTTGCAGGCAATAATCATCGGTTTGGTAGCTTTTCTTAAGGCAATCGCCAGTAATTCTAAATCATCTTCACTCCACTTATCCGGATGCTCTTTATCTAATCCGATTTTATCGATAGTTTCCTTAATCAAGTTTTCCGTAACTTTTAATCCCGAGAGTTGCTTTCCTAAAGCGACATGAATCTCTCTCTTCTCCTGAATTACAGTGCGAGCAAACTTTTCCCATCCTTTTTGAATTATGCCTAAGTACCAAAAATCTAATTCTACTTCTAAAAATTTAACATCTTCGGCCGGATCATAACTTCCTGGATTGATCGGTTCGCCTTTCTCATTAGTCGTTCCGGCTACGTCGATAACGTGAATTAAAACGTCTGCTTGACGCAGATCGTCAAGAAATTGATTGCCCATCCCTTTTCCTTCGTGTGCTCCCGGAACTAAACCGGCAACGTCAATCATCTGTACTGGAACGTAACGTTTTCCTTTCAAACAATAACCGGTTCTGGGATTACATTGTCTTCCAAACTCTTTATCTACACAATCTACTCTCACGAAACCTACACCTTCATTAGGTTTGATAGTGGCGAAAGGATAATTAGCAATAAGTACATCGGCTAGCGTGGCCGCTTTAAAGAAAGTACTTTTGCCTACATTGGCTTTTCCAACAATACCGATAATCATTTTAAGAGTTAAATTAGTTAGGGGTTTTTATGGTTTTTGCTTCTGAATTAATTTTGAAGGAAAAGATTTAAAACTACTAACCAGTGAAGATTAGATATGGCTCGAATTCATATTCCTACTTTATTAAATGGACCAGGACATACTCTAGTAGACACGGGGATATTTTCTCCGCCAAATGATTTAATGAATCTTCTTTTTTCAGGACACAATCAAGAATTGTTGGGGAGCATTATTCCAGAAATAGATAGATACAATGATTATTTAAGATGGAACTTAGAAGAAGTAGTCATGCACGATAAAGTATGTACGGTCATTCCGGTCAGACAAGAAATATCTCGTCTCAGAAGAATATTTTCCAAAAGACATAATTATTATTCTTCTCATAAGGGAACTACGAATCAATTTAGAACCCATCGCGTAAAGTGCAGTCAAAGACCACCAGAAGGATTGAATCATCTAAATTATATTGTTCGGGCTTTGGGACAAGTGATAAATAAAATAAGAATATATTCTTCCATTGAAGAAAGCATTATTCTTCCGCAAGTACTACATGTTTCAGAGACAGATTATTCTATAATCGAAGCGGCTATTTCTTATCCTGGACAAAAAAGAGTTAATATTTTAACAACGGATAGCCACTTAGAAACCGTATTGCTTAAATATACTCCAAAATATAGACACCATATTAATCTTTATCTATTAAACGGAAGTTATGCCGTAAACGGAGAATTAGAGATTAAAAGGAAGTGTCTTTTCCGAGCATAGCTTTATAAAGAACCTATCCTACAGAATAGTTATGCGAATTACTTATAAACAAAGATGTTGTAGATGCAAAAAAAATTTTGTTTTGGTTACTTGGAAAAATAAGTACCCTTTATGCTACGAGTGTCAGAGAGGTGAACTGGTAGGAGAAGTCAAAGATCCCACCATTAAAAAGCTGTTTAACATTCCTGAAGAATTCTATAAAGAAAATTCTTTCTTACGTTCAGTCAAGATTAATTATCTCAAATTTGGACAATTATCAGAAAAGCAATTAGAATTTTTCAAGAAAACAGTTACAAAGATGAAAGAAGAGAGAGAAGGTTCTAAAGCAGTCAAAGTTCCAGAAGAAGTGCAGTTTGATGGGATCAGTTTACGGGCGCTTAGAAATGCTAAGAGAGAAGAGAAAGAGAAGAAGAAGAAAAAAGAAAGTAAAGCTATTAAAGAGAACAAGTAATTTTTATTTTCTTACTTTTTTCAAGCTGTTATTTTTGTTGAACACAATTTTCTTTTAAATAATTCTTGAATAAAGAATGAAATATTTGGTAATTCGCCCTTTCGGGCCTATTAATTATTCCTTTTCGAGTTAATTCTAATATATAAGGAGAGAGATAATTTCCCCCCATTTTCGTCCAGTTTGTCGCTTCTTTGAATGTAAAATCTAATCCCTTAATATTATTTGAGATGTCACAAATTATTTTTTTAGCTTTTTTACTCAAAGGATGATACATCGGAGCAAAGAAGTCTTGTGCTAATTTACCTTTTATCTTACTCATACATCTTTCTACTATTGGGAGGTTAATATTATTTTCATTATCATTTAAAGAATCAAATATCAAATAAGACATAGCAACTAGGACGTAAGGGTGTCCTTCGCTGAGCAAGGTTAATTTAGAAATGGTTAAATTATCTATTATCACTCCCACCGAAGATAATTTTCGATTGAGATATTTTGAAATTTCTTCGTTGTTGAATCTCTCTAATTTATGCACTGGAAAGAATCTGTTTAAAGGTGAAAAAGACTCAGACATTCTTTCGGGAAAATTTAACTTTCCGGCTATCACTAACATATAATTTGCTTTTAAAGATAGCTTCTGGAAAACTTCTCTAAGAAAAGGCAATGATCCTTCAACTTTTTCTAAAGATTCAGCTTCATCAATAAAAATAACTATTGCTTTATATTTATCTTTTACTTTATCCCAGATTTTAAGGAGCCTTTCTGCTAATAATTCTTGGATAATTTGTTGCTTTTCAATACTAAAAGCAATATCGTTCCACTCAATTACTGGCTTAAATGTTTTTAACCACTCCTCAATCCCATCCACAATACTTTTACTGATAACTTCCCTTTTAAGATTAGAAGAAATAAATTCGGTTAGCTCAATAATATTACTGACATTACCTTCATAATTAGATAATCTAATAGTTAAGCAGCCATTTTCTTTAGCCATCTGTTCGAATGTTACCAGTAAGGAAGTTTTTCCCATTCCTCTATTACCAGTGATTGCCATATTCATAGGAGAATGATATATTGTTTGATTTAGAAAATTATAAAATTCTTTAATTTCTGGTTCACGCC
>JBBSWE010000032.1:0-7923 GCA_038046445.1 Nanobdellota archaeon
CCTCTTTTCCGGAACAGATTTTGGTTTGGTCTCCCGATTTGGAAAGATAAACGTTTTTCACTTGAATTTGGTTCTGTTCGGTTTGGGGCTGTCCGACAATTTTCAAATAAGAAACTGCTCGAAGATCAGAAGGGATAGGCATTTTCACGTGCATCCAACTATCTTTTCCGAACAATGGACCGTTTTCAACGTAACCTAAAGCTCGCTGTTCAAAAAAGAGTTGTGGTTTAGAAAGGTCTTCTCCCTGCTCGCTCCAGCCTCCTGGACCGAAAAAGCTTACTTTAATGTCCACCGGCAATTTCACGGCAGGCAAGGCGGAAGAGCTTCCTTCTGCAGGAACAAAACGGACAAAGAATTCTAACGTATCATAACCGGAGAAATCAAACTTAGCGGTAGCCGTACTGGTTTTTTCTGAAGTCAACTGATAAAACAGGTTGTACAATCCGTCTTGGGAAGTAATAGAAATGCTATTCTCTTGCATAAATTTATCTCCAGACGTTTCGTCAGTCTTAATCTTGGTGCTGTCTAAATATAAAGAGTAAGTCCCATCTCCCGCTAAACGCCCTTTCACGTTAAGGTTATAATGTTGAGCCGTCTGACCATAACATTCGGTCCAACTCCAATGCTGTCCTTCTTGATAGCAAGTGAAACGGTTAGGAATAACATTGTTAGCATATTCAGGATTATTTCCGATAGTTAAATCTCCTAAATTTTTGGCATTGCAGGTCTGCCAAGATAAAGAATCAGAAACCACATCGTATGGTTGATTTCCGGGAACTTTTAAAGTCAATACTTTATATTGAGCATCCGCATCGCTGGCTTTAAGCAGATACCAATCTTCCCCTCCCTTCAAGGGAATCCGAGAGGCCCATTGGGTGAAATCTAATTCCGAACCCACTAAGTTCTTGTTCACACAAAGATAATTTTCATCATCCTTGGTAGAAACTATTTTTCCGTGATCATTTAAGGTGTTGTTATACCCGCAGCAAAAACCTCCGTCGGTGGTCTTGACCTGAGCAAAGGGCTGATTGTAAATGTTATATTGCTGCTGAGGAGGAAGTTCCGTTCCAGCGTCTGGGGTTTTCTGCATACAAGCATATTCATTTTGACTGCAGTCGTCGGAAGTTTCATCGTCATCAGTTTTAACATTGGCTCCACCTTTACAATCATTATTTAATCCATCACCGCAGGTTTCTGGGGCAAAAGGATTGATACAGATAGCGCATTTACTATCAGTTGGATAAGAACAAGCTTTAGTTAGGGTTCCATCACCTTTGCGATAAGGACATCCTTTTTGTTGTAATTTAGAATCATTAAGATTGTCAGCACAATCCTGAGAAGAGACATATCCATCTTGATCTAAATCGGTACCTAATTCTTGCCATTCAGCTAATTCTGTATCTTGATTTAAAGTGCAATTGAATAAAAAATTATTGCTTAACCAGGTTACTTTTCCGAGATTATCAGAACTACATCTTCTCCACCAACCATCTGAACAAAGATATTGATTTTCATCGGGAGATCTGACGTTCCAACACTCAAAGTTGCCCCAATCATCACTAGAAATCTCTCCGGGTAATGCGAAGGTATCTTCAGTATAAAATTGTGTTAAAATCCCTTCTTCTGGTTGTGGGGCACAGCCATATGAATCTTCATAATCTCCGCCACCTGTGTCACGTTCAACAATTTTTAGCCTACATTCTCCCTTTTGAGAAGGAGCACTACAAGAAGCTTCGGTTATTAAATCTCGAATAATGACATCGCCTCCGCCAACATTATCATTATTACATCCCCAATCATCATCATGATGTAAAAATATTTCTGCAACCTTTTGTGTATTGGACAATTCCGATACTGTTAATCCTTGAATAGTCACACTTAAAACTGCTAAAAGTACAACTAAAACCAACACAATCATCCCTCTTTTTTTGTTCATATCTAACCAATAGAAAACAAATCGTTTTTATTTATAAACTTACCGACCACTAACGGACGTTCTGATGCGCTGGCGGCCGCTGGTTTCGCCACTTTCCCGCTAATAAATGAAAAAAAGAAAGTGTGACTTAACTTCGTGCAAGCAATTCATTAGCTCAACCAGCAAAATTGGCTGCGCCAGCACCAGAACTTAACCACTACTCTGCTAGAATCTCTATCCCTTCCTTAACCGCTTGACGCACGATGCCTATTTTCTTCTTCTTGCGTTCAAATTCTTTCGGAGTGTAACATAATGGTTCAATATCCACCGCTTCATTCCAAGCCCCGTACAAATCACTAGCTCTAAACATAAACGGTGTATTTTCAAATTTTTTGCTGATGATAAGAAAATCAAAATCGCTTTGGTTTAAGTAATCGCCCCGAGCCCGAGATCCGAAAAGGATTATCTTTACAGGGGAATATCTCTTTCTCACTTTAAACGCGAATCGTTTAGCTATTTGAGCTGTTTTTTGGTCCATTCCAGCACCTTTTTAGCTATTTCCAAAAAAGATTGAGCGATCTTATGATCATAAAGTTCGTAAGGAATCTCTTCGCTAGCATCGGGATAACGAGACAAGAAATATTGCGGACTTAATTTTTTTAGTTCCGATAAGAATTCGTCAGGAACTTTAGCCTGCTTTCCTAAATAAAAAAGTGAGTGTCCCACTACTTTTTCTTTAGTAAGATAAAGAATAACCGCCTTGAGTGCCTTCTCGGTAGCTTGCTGACTATAAAAAGCCACTCCATCGTAATTTTCACTTTTGAACAAGACTTCTGCTTTTTGAAGATCGTTTTCCGCTTGTTTCCACCAATGCTCAATTTCTTCTCTCATTTTATGTTAAAAGCGCTTAAAATTTATAAACTTACCGACTTCTATTCTTCTTAGAATAAAGTCGTTTCCACCAACACCCTGTTAGCGTACACTTCTAAGTCAAAATGTTTAGCTCTTGTGCAATCGCGAACATTTTGACAGATGCTTTTCCACTGCAGAAATAAGCTTATGGAAATCAGAAAGATTTTCTGTTAGCTGCTCATAAACCAAAGAATCATTGATCTCTCCGTAGCGATGAGTAAGAATATTTCTCATTCCTTTCATTTGTGAGACTAAAAGAACGATTTCTTTGGAAAAGATCTTCTTCCGCCCTAATCCTAACAAAATATCATCAATAGTGGAAGGTACGCCCAAGTTCTCTTCAGAATAAATCATAGAAAGAATATCGATGATATTTTGGATACAAAACTCTAATCTTTTGTAAATTCCGTCCTTCACTAGACCTAATTCACGGAAATCTTTTTCCGAGTCGGGAAGATTTTCTTCTATTAGTTCCAAGCTTTCTTCTATTTCCTTTATTTTCTTTAAAATTCGAGAGGCACTCATAACTGTGCCTCCGCCCTATTTCTAGAGATATAATATTGATAAATACGTTGGAAATCTTCAAATTCTCGAATCAGGTTGAAAGCCATTTCTGTAGTTTTTTTCTGATCTCGTAAATAAAGAAACTTTCCCTTCAACACTTCCACTTGCACATAAGAAGGAAGATCTTCAAAAATCTGCAAGTCGTATTTTTCTGGCAATTCTGATAACAAACTTAGTCTTAGTTTAACTCTTTCTTTTTTGTCTAAAGATAAAGATAAACAAACATCGACATCAGAGAGGGGTGTTTGCTTCCCTTGAGAAAAGGAACCGTATAAAATAATGAAGTTCAATTTACTAAGAAGTCTCTTTTGTTTTATTATTTCTAAGAGTAATTTATTAATTTCTTCCATAACCAAACTTAAAGAGGATAACTATATAAATTTTCCTTAAAACAGGTCTAAAACTCTTCTTATTGCTTCCAAATCTGCTGCAGAACGCATTTCTTCGGGACGAAGAGAGAAATTTCCAAAAATAAAATTTACCTTATACTTCTTACACAACCCCAGATTAAAGCTTATCCGATGCATCAACTTACCCTTATCTTTAACATTTAGTAATTCACTGAAAGAGAAACCCATGGTCTTTCCAGTAGCAACAGCCAGTTTAGCCAAAATTTGATCCATTCCTGATTTAGGATAATGTGGGCTGTCTTTATGAAAAATCTTTTCCATACCTAAAACTAGATTGACAGAAGTTTTTTCTAACACGAAACGCAAACGTTCTTCATTTTCGGCGAAATAAATAGTTACTTGTTTCTGGCGCTGGGCTTCCTTACATCCGTTTAATATTTCGCGCGGATTGCCTTTTACGATCATAATATCCTGACCCAAAAACAAGGTTTTACTAAATCCTAACGATTTACTTAGTTCTTCTAGTTCTAGGATATGATTCAACAATAAGTAATTCTCCATTCAACACCAGAAAAAGTAGCAAACCTTTATAAAATAATCTTTAGTTTAGAGTATCCAATCACCCCACAGAAAGAGACATTAGGTCTCTTTCTTAAGCTAAATGTACCGGCGTCTCGGACTTCGGTCATTTATCTCATTAAGAGATAAAACAAATGGAAATAAACGTAACTATAGAAAAAGATAATAGTACTAAGAAAATTCAGTTCAAAGGTAAATTACTGAAAGAATTTCTACAACAATTAAAATTAAACCCGGAAGCGATTATTATCACCAGAAATAATGAAGTTCTAACCGAAGAAGAACCGTTAAAGAATAAAGATAAATTAATTGTTCTAAGTGTGGTCTCGGGAGGATAAAATGAAATGTTTCCAATGTCAAAATAAAGCGATTATAGAATTACAGCACGGAGCGGTCTGTGAAAAACATTTCTTACATTATTTTGAAGATAAAGTTTTCAAAACCCTCCAAAAATATCAATTAATAGATGCAAACGATAAGGTGTGCGTAGCTTGTTCCGGTGGAAAAGATTCTCAAACCGTCTTGTACTTGGTTAAAAAATACCTTCTCGCGCACAACCTTAACATAAAAGATTTAAAAGTTCTTGCTATCGACGAAGGAATAAAGAATTATCGCAGCACTACTCTAAAAGATTTAAAGAAATTTTGTAAGGAACAGCAAGTAGAACTTGAAATTATTGAAGCAAAAAAAGAATTTAAATATACTTTAGACGCTACCTTAAAAAGGTTGGACAAAAATAATTCTGCTAACAAACCTTGCCACATTTGTGGAGTGTGGCGACGTTACTTGATCAATAAATATGCTCGGAAAATGAAATGCACCAAATTAGTTACCGGGCACAATCTAGATGATGAAGCCCAAGCAGTAGTAATGAATATGTTTAAAGCCAATACTTCTCTTTCTGCCCATCTCGGACCGATTTCCGGCATACAAGATCACGAATTATTTGTAAGGAGAGTTAAACCGTTATATTTCTGTCCGGAAAAAGAAGTGCGCTTGTACAGCATCATAAAACGATTTCCAGTAAGGTTTGTGGAATGCCCTTATGCTGAAGAAGGTTACCGCGCCAAGATCAGAGACATGCTCAACGAATTCGAAAGCAAGTATAAGGGCACCAAGCAAGGGATCATCAGTTCTTTTTTAGAAATACTTCCTCTGATTAAAGAGAAAGAGATCAAAAATAATAAAAATCATTTAAAGCAGTGTAGGATCTGTGGAGAACCTGCTAATCAAGAGGTCTGCCACGCCTGTAAAATCGTAGAGAAATTAAAATGAAACCAAAAAACAAAAGATATTCTCGTCAAATAAAATTGAAGGAAGTGGGAAATAAAAAACAATCCTTGCTGCAAAAAAAGAAAGTTCTTATCGTCGGCTGCGGAGGATTGGGCAGTGCTGCCGCAGAACTACTGTTACGAGCAGGGGTAGAAGATTTGATTCTAATGGATCAAGATAAAATTGAGTTAACTAATTTAGGTAGACAGCTTCTTTACGACGAGAAAGATGTTGGAAGGTATAAAGTAAACGCGGCGAAAGAAAAATTGTTGAAAATAAATTCTAATGCGAAGATTTCCGTTAAGAACGATTTCCTAACGCAAAAAAATATTTCTATTTTAAATCAGGCAGATTTAATCTTAGACTGCACTGACAATTTAGAAACAAGGTTTTGGATTAATGTTTATTGTTATAAACATAAAATTCCTTGGATCTATGCTTCGGCCATCCGTTGGGAAGGGTATGTGATGTTAATCCAACCGAATAGTGCTTGCTTAAGTTGTTTCTTACGTCAAGAAAGTTCAGAAAATTGTAATCAACAAGGAATAATTTCTCCTTTACCGACGACAATTGCATCTTTGCAAGCAACTTTAGCCTTAAGATTTTTATTTGGAGAAAAGATGGAATCCTTGCTTTATCGTTTAGATTTAAAGAACATGAAGCTAATCGAAATGAAAGTTAAGAAGAATAAAGGTTGTCTAACTTGTTCTCACTAAGAATTAAATCTTTTCAACTCCTCCCTAATCTCTTCCTTCCAAAAAGCAACTAAAGGACGTAAAACTGTCGCTTTCAAGGGATATTCCTTCAATTGAGAAAGATTCTGTCCAGACACCAGTATTCCTTCGCCCAAAAATTTATCCATCTCCTTAAAATCTTTAAATACTTGTAATTTTAACGCTATCGGACTAAACTTCTGCAGCAAAGAAATATCTTTTTCTTTCAGGGAAATCGGAATAATATCGCATCCTCGCTTCATAAACATTAAACCAGCCAAAAGCGAAGCTTCATCTTCTACCAACAAAGCCACCTTACCTTCCACCCCCGTCGGCAAACCCCCAAAACAATTAACCACTTCTGTAAACAGATACGCTCCTTCTTGATTTATCTCCACACCCAACAGATAATCATATCCTTCTCCTTTAAAGGTTAAAGAAGTATGTGCTTCAATATATTTACCCAATTGAATATTTATCTCGGGAGAAGTTAAAGGAAATCTTTTGTCGGCTCGTTTCGGTTCAATCTTAAATGTCCCTTTCTTCTCTTTTAACATCGCCACTGCTTTCTCTTTAATCTTTTCAAAATCTTTTTCCACCAGAAGCGCCGGAGAATAAGAAACTAAACCAAACACTTGTTTTAATTTCTGGTGTTCAGAAGAGTAATCGACAATTAATCTGCCGCGTACGTTCTTAATTTTAGTTATTCCGGCAATTTTTCGAATGTTATCTAGCAATTTTCTTTCAAAAAACCCTTTATTTTGCCCTTTAAGGAAAATCTCCCCATATCGCAACAATAAACAATCGTAAACCATTTTTAAAGCAAAAGAGACTTATTATATATAACTTACCAAAACTTCTCCTCGAGAAGTTTATAAAAAGCTTAAAATAATACCACTTCCCAGAAGTATGTGGGGTATATGCCAAAAAGAGAAAAGTATATTTATAAAGGAAGTATTTAAATACTCTAAACTGGTTTATAAACAAATTAATCATCATAAAAAGTAAGAGGGGGTTTTGAGCATGGCAAAAAAACAAGTAGCTAAAAAAGAAATTAAAATCGTTAACATCGTCGTTTCTACCGGATTAGAAAAAGATATTCCTTTAGAAAAAATGGCGGCGACTCTTCCAAATACAGAGTATAATCCAGAGCAGTTTCCCGGTTTGGTATTAAGAATTAAAGAGCCCAAAACTTCTGCTTTAATCTTTTCTAGTGGAAAAGTTGTTTGTACGGGGGCCAGAACCTTAGAAGATGTGGATCGCAGCATCCAAAGTATTATTAAAAGCCTTAAAAAGTTAGACATTCACGTTACTATTAAGCCCGTGATTACAGTGCAGAACATCGTCGCTTCTGGAAGTATTGGAATGGATTTAAACTTAAATGTTTTAGGAGTAAAATTGCCTAATACAGAGTATGAACCGGAACAATTTCCGGGTTTAGTACATAAATTGAAAGGAACTAATGCTACTTTCTTGTTATTTAGTAACGGCAAAATTGTTTGTACCGGAACTAAAACCGAACAGGAAGTGCATGACGCTACTGACAAACTTATCGACAACCTTAGAAAACTGTTAGATAAGTAATCCCCCCATAGCACGGCATAGTATATTTATGAGA
>JBBSWE010000033.1:0-1601 GCA_038046445.1 Nanobdellota archaeon
AGGTTAAATTGACGGGGAACAGATTTTTGGAAATCAAATCCTTATCTGGAGGATAGAAGACCATGATGGCAGTCTCTTTCATCTTTGCTATTCAAGAATACCAGCCAGCTTCTTTTTACATCTTGGATGAGATTGACGCTGCTCTGGATAAGCATAATTCAGAAACTTTGGCTAAGATGCTACGAAATTATTCCAATGAGGCCCAATATATTGTCATTTCCCACAACGATTCTTTGATTTCTGAAGCAGATACTTTGTTCGGGATCAGTATGAACGAGGACGGAATTAGTAAGGTAACGAGTTTGAAGATATAATTACCAACACTATGAAATTTGTTTTAAAGAAGGCTCGAAAGTTTGAATTGAATAGTTTGAAGGGTTGGGCATACAATTCTAAAGAAGATTTCGCAAAAGTAAGTGCTGCTTATCTTGAAGTTAAAGGAAGACATGGAAAGATAAAGAACATAAAATCAGACCGAACATACTTTGTGTTAGGAGGGAAAGGAGAGTTTATCATTAATAACAAAGTTTCAACTGTTGAAAAGAATGAGGTCATAATTGTTCCCAGAAACACACCTTACGATTATAAAGCTACAAAGGGAATTTTAAAATTGTTTCTGGTAGATTCTCCCGCTTTTGATCCGAAGACAGATGTAAAGTTAGAATAAAATGTTGAGAATATCTCTTCATTTTATAGAAAGGATCATATTGAATGATTTTTTGGAATCAGCATGAACGAAGATGGGATCAGCAAGGTTACGAGCTTGAAGATATAGACCGGACTATCTCTCTAAAAAACTTTTAAATGCTGGAAGAAGATTATCGATAATAGGGTAATCTCTGTAATTCAAAGGATTTATCCAGACAAATTCAGAATGATCTGTACTTAATTTGATATGGTCCGATTCAGCAAAACATTCAAAAAAAGTTCCCACAATTTGCCATTCTTCTCCCCTAACCTTTGGTCTCCATTCATTTACAAAGAAAGGTCTTCCGATGATTACGCTTAGTCCGGTTTCCTCTTTGATTTCCCTTAAGAGACTTTCATCAAATCGCTGACCTGGCTCAACGCGACCGCCCACCACATCAAACTTTCCGGCATTGGAGCCATCAGTATACTTTGAAGATTCTTTAAGTAAAAGTACTTTACCCTTGTGAATTATAAAAGCTTTGGTAGCCACAAATACTTTATCGATCATGTAAGAGATAAAAATTCGGGAAGTTAATATAATTTTCGGGTTTGAAGTAAGATACCCAAATCTTTATATAAAGAAAAACAATCATTCTTATAGATATTAAAAAGAGGTAAACCTAGTTGGTATTTTATGCGGATGCAGCTTTGTACTTATGGACCATCTTTAAGTTATGGGTTAATACTATCTTTGTTACTCCTTTCGGTAACTTGAATATGCTTTGGCTGCTCGTTCCGGTCTGGCTGGGATGGTTCTTTGCGGAATTCTTCCAAGAGAAAATGGGAACTTCTATGGGAAATGCCATTACGAATTCCGTAATCATTCTCTGGGGAAGCATTGATTGTACTCGGCAGACTCTTCATCTGATGAGCATCGGCACGCTTAAAGACCAGTGGGACATTATTCTAAG
>JBBSWE010000034.1:0-11604 GCA_038046445.1 Nanobdellota archaeon
ATTGCAATATTCTATCTGCTTGCTAAAAAAGGGATCGTTAAGACAGGTATTTACACTCAGGAAACAAAAGCAGGATTAATAAGAGTGGAAGTTAAGAGAGAAGGAGTTGTCTTAATGAATCACATTTTACCCAAATTAGAAGATATTCTTGATAAGAATGAGATAGCGGAATCCCTTAACATCCCCATTGATTCAATAATAAAAGAATTGCCTATTCAAATATTTTCCTCAGTTTCAAGGGACATTCTTATTCCAATTATTTCAATCAAAGCATTAAATAGAATTAAACCTAATTTTGAAATGATTAAAAAGATAAGTAAGAAATATGGAACATATGGATATCATTTATTTACGCAAGAGAAAAGCCCAAAGATATCTTGTAGAAATTTTGCTCCATTATACAATATTCCAGAGGAGTCAGCGTCTGGAACCTCTATTTGTGGACTAAGTTGTTATTTGTTTAAGTACGGCATCATTAACGAAAAACGGGGAAAGAATCTTGTTTTTGAACAGGGATATTCTATGGGAAAACCGTCTAGCATATTAACAAGTTTAATATTTAAGAATCATAAAATTATTGAAGTTAAAGTGGGTGGAAAAGCAACTAATATTCAAATTAAGGAAATTAAGTAGAAAAGACTCACTACACAACCTTTATTTCGCTAGTTCTCCTTTAGAACAATCGGTTCTCTAGAGAACCGCTTGATTCTTTATAGAACCACTTGGTTTCCAAAAGTTCACTTCTCCAGTATCATCTTAATGTTCTTCAAGAAAGCAGAAGCATTCTGCACTGATTGTTCAGCCGGTTCTTTGTTGGCTTGAGGAATAGTTTGGTAAGTGAAATGTCCTCTTTTCCATTTTTCATCTTTGAAGATCTGCAATAACTCATCTGCTCGGACAATCATCTTTTCGTAAATCTTCAACAATTCAATATCTAAAATACCCGAATCAACAAATTCTGCTTTGAATATTTCATAAGTCTTCTTGTGAACGTCGGGCATTTCGGTTTTAATGCCTCTGGTTAGTAAAGTAGCCTTTGCCGCGTAGAAGATGGAATAATAGGCATGAGAGATAGCTCCACTATAGAAGGTCATCTCTTCATCAATCTGAAATTATTGTTTCTTCTTGTTATCGCCAGAAACGGTAAGAAGCAATTTAGCTATGCTGATTTCGTTTAATAATCTTTGCAAATAGATTTTAGCCGTGGAATCCATGTTCTATCCCCTCTAGTAAAATAGCATAATATTCCTTCCCTCCCGTAATAATAAGGTTATTTCGAGCTATTTCTTTACCATAATTCTCTTCTTTATTGATAAGCATTTCGTAAAATTCTGCTTGAGTAAAGACATAAGGATGAAATTCAGGCACCATTAGTTCTGATTCTAGTTTTATCTGAGATAGAACAGCATTTGGTGGTTGTTTGTTATCACAAATGATAACCACATCCACATCAGAAG
This sequence comes from Nanobdellota archaeon, assembly GCA_038046445.1. GTDB lineage: Archaea > Nanobdellota > Nanobdellia > Woesearchaeales > GW2011-AR9 > JACRPH01. The sequence continues at coordinate 1,458 of JBBSWE010000034.1, forward strand.
TTTCTTTTTGTTTGTTTTTGGCATAACTCCCCGTAATAATAAAAGTATAATAGGGAGTCTTAATCTTGTCCAAGAGTTTTTGGATGTTTTTGTGCGGCAAATACTTTGCCTTATTTGCTTTAAATTCTACTATAAAACCAAGAGTATTTAGTGCAAAGATATTTTTACATAAAGAATAAATAATATTGTTTCCTACTTTCTGCTCTCTTAAGACTTCTTCTTTAACTAAACGTTTTAATGTAGTATGAACGTAATTGTCAGATTTATTACTAGATAATTTCTTTACTTCTTTGAAAGTTAAAGCTTTCCATGGTTCCCTGGTGAATGGTTCAAGTATCAGATATTCTTTATTTATCATTGTCAGTCACTGCGTTCGGACGTTTCTTTGCAGAAACTTCCTATTTTGTGGAACAATCATTCCAATATAGTGGAATTATATAAAGGTTTCGTTTACGAGATGGACTATTAGTTAGAACAAGAAAAGACCCCTCTCACAACCCCAATTTTGCTAGATTTATTTAACCCTAACCTATCCACTGCAGTAAAGATAAGCTTTAAAAGTAGAAGAGTTCTGGAATATGCAGGGGGATAGTAAGGTAGAAAGTAGCCCAATAGATGACATTTTCTACCATATAATCAATGGAAAACATTAAGATTACTCTGGAAACGCTGTACGATATCCTTAGAAATGAGAAAAAGAAGGAAGATCTGCAGAAATTAGAAGGCACTTTCTATATCGATGTGGTAGAATATTTAAGAGAGAAGATCTCCTTTTTGGAAAAAAGAGCCCAAGATAAAGATATTTTCGCTTCTGGAGAACGAGATAAGCTGGAATATGAATTAAGAAGTATCCATCGCATTCTTAAAGAAATCTATGAGAAGAGAGAAAAGAAGATTATTGATATCGCTTTAAATCGCAGCAGAACCGGCTCAGATATTATCGACACCAGTTCTATGCTTAACGAAGAAAAAGAGTTTTACTTGCGTACTTTAAGAGAATTGGACAATTTCCGCCGGGGAATCTTAGTAAACCTGTTTAAAGGAGAATTGCCTAACATCGGCGGTGCTTTCTCTCCTGCCACCAAAATAAGTTCTTATCTAGAAGATGCTCCGGTTTTAGCAGAAATAAAAAAAGAATCTGAACCTAAAAAAGAAGAGCCCAAGGTAGAAATATTGACTCCTGAAGTCAAGAAGACCAAGATCAAATTCACCCACCCTCTTCCCAGCTTTGTGTGGAAAGATATGAAAGTTTATGGTCCTTTTGACGTAGGAGATGAGATTGAGATCTTCCCGGAAGTGGCTGATCTGATTGTGAGAAAGGGAAGGGCAGAGAAGATTGAATAGACTTCACAACAGAAAACTATTAAAAGAGTCCCCTTAATTTTATATTCATGGTTAAGATCTCGGTGGTTATCCCAGCGTGTAATGAAGAGAAGTATATCGAAAACACCTTGCAGCGGATTCAAGAGCAGAATGATCCGGAAGTGGAAACCATTGTGGTCTGCAACGGCTGCAGCGATAATACGGAAGCCCTAGCCAAAAAAGTTGCCAATCAAAGTACTAGAATTATTTCTTTCAAAGAAGGACATGTAAGTAAAGCTAGAAATATCGGCGCGCAAAAAGCGGAAGGAGAGATTCTATTCTTCCTTGATGCCGATTCTTTGATTTCCGACAATACTTTCAGCCAAATTAAAGAAGGTTTTCAAGAGAAGCACGCTGTAGCTACTACTAAAGTTCAGCCCGATGATCTTAAACTGAAATACAAGTTAGCCATGGGATTCAAGAATTTCTATCACACTACTAACTTATATCAAGGATGCAGTGGAGCTCTAATCTGTCGGAAAGAAGATTTTGATAAAGTGGATGGTTATGATGCCAGTTTAAAGGTTAAAGAGCATCGCAAGCTAATTCTGAAATTGAAAAGAAATACCGGAAAGGAATTCACTTGCTTGGATACCAACATTACCACCTCTATGCGCCGCTTCCAGCAATGGGGCTTGGCTAAAGCCACTTTCTTCTGGCTGGGGCAGTGGGCTAAGAACTATTTCGGCGATTTGAAAGAAAGCGAGTACGAGAAGGTGAGATAATTGGATCCACTTAATAACTCGGTGAGATAGTTATTTAAATCCCAAAATTTTCCTTCTTCTTATGATTATAACTATCTCCGGCATGCCTTACAGCGGTAAAAGTACTGTAGCCAAGATGCTCCTCGAAAAATTAAGCTGGGAAAGGATTTATGTTGGCGGAATTAGAAGAGAATTAGCCCGCAAGAAAGGAATGACTATCGAAGAATTAAACATTTACGGAGAAACTCATCCTGAGACGGATGTGGATGTAGATAAAGAAGCCGCAGCCCAAGCTAGAAAATTAAATTCCAAAGGTAAGAACGTTATCGTAGAAGGAAGAACACAATTTCATTTTCTTCCCGAATCCCTTAAAATATACATCAAAGTTAATGATAAAGAAGCAGTGAAGAGAATGCTGAAGGACATGCACGACGCGCAAGCATTAAAAGCGAGAAATGAAAAGTTAATTACTTCTGAGAAAGAAGCTCTTAAAAGAATCCATGAGCGTGAAGAAGAAGATGCCAGACGTTATAATAAATTTTATGGGATTGATCATCGTGATGAGAAGCAGTATGACTTTATTGTTGATTCTTCTAAACTGACTCCGGAAGAAGTAGTGGAAGAAATAATCCAATTCATTAATAAAAATAAAAAAGAAACAACCAAAATAAATTCAAAAAAGAAGGTGAAATAAATGTCGATTTTAATCAACCAATCGGTAGCCATCCTCTGCGACGGCAACAACATCGAAAGAAGCATCCATGACCAATCCAAGAACGAGAATACTATGCTCAATTTTGATAAGCTTATTCCCAAGCTGCTCAACGGTCGGGGATTGAACCGCTTTTTCTATTTCCGAGAAGGATTAAACATCTCTTCCAAATTAGCCGACAGATTACACGAACAGTATTACGGCACAGTTGTAGCCTGTCACAAATCGGCCGATATTCCTTTATCTATTAAAGCTACTCAACTCGCTACTAAAGTAGATACGATTATCATTCTCTCCGGAGATTCCGATTATGTAGAACTGGTAAGGCACTTGAAATCAGAAGGAGTACGAGTGGAAATTGCGGCTGTACCGGAGACTACCGCTAAAATCCTGATTGAAGAAGCAGATTATTTTCATCCGATAACTAAGGACGAATGGTTTGTGTATAGTTCTCCTAGAGACAAGCACCAAAAGCCAAATTTTCACTCTAGGCAAAAACCTTTATAAATCCACAACATAAATTGGAAGTATGGAAGCAGAAAAAGTTAAACTTCACGATTTTATTGAAATAGATTATACTGGCAGTTTGCTGGACGGTACCATCTTTGATACCACTGAAGAAAGAGTGGCTAAAGAACATGGCTTCTTTACCAACAAAATGAAATTCGGCCCGGCTACTATTTGTGTTGGAGAGCAGCAAGTTCTTCCCGGTTTGGATTTTAGTTTAGTCGATAAAGAAATCGGCCATCACTTTACCGTTAAATTGTCTCCCGAAGAGGCCTTTGGTAAAAGAGATGTTAAAAATATTAAGATTATGCCTTTAAGTTCTTTTCGCGAGCATGAGATACAGCCCGTTCCGGGATTGCAGATTGATGTGGACGGACAAAGAGGAACAGTAAGCAGCGTTTCTGGAGGAAGAGTTATCGTCAATTTTAATCATCCCTTGTCTGGAAAAGAGGTAGAATATAAAGTGCATATCATCAAAAAAATTACTGACCATAAAGAGCAGATTGTTTCTTTCCTGAACTCTTCTATGCAAATTCCTGAAAAGCAAATTAAAGTGGAAATAGCCGAAGGAAAAGCAGAGGTGAAAATTCCTTTAGCCCTGCCGGAACAGATTACTGCCGCCATCGGTAAGAAACTGGCCGAGCTGACCGGATTGGAAGAAATCAAGTTCGGAAAGATGGAACAAGTAGAGAAGCATAAATAAACATATTTAATAAATTTTCAAAAACTTCTATAAATAAACCTTTCCTTAAGAGAAATAATGATTGAAATTAGGGTCCATCATCTGTTTGATTTTGCTCGAGCTTTAGTTGACCTTCGTTTTAGGGAAAGAGAATATCTCGCTTTAACCGAAAAAGGAGGACAAAGTTATACTTCTCACCAATCTCAAAAATTAAGAGAATTATTTGAATCACTGACTGACACTACCCCCCTCAAGATTATTTTGGGATTAGATTATATTTGTGAAGGTTGCAACGATTACTCCGAGGAACGCAAAGAATGCGCTTTCCCTGATTCGCTTTGGGATTGTAAAGAACTATTTGGTAAAATTATCCCAGTAGAAGTAGTTAAGGTAGAACACTTGAAAAGTCAATATCAATTATGGAAAAAGTTAGACCGTTTAGATGATTGCCATGGTTATAAAAAACAGATTATCGCTGCGCATCATCAATATCGCCGAGAGAATCCCCTCTTACCTTTTGATTCAATAAGTACTCCTTAAAACATATCTTCCATTCTCTATATCCCAAGCATTATTTTACTGCTGTAATAATCTTTATAAAGCTAGTTCCATTCTATTCTCCCGTTAAAAAGAGATGAGGGTTGATCTTCCATGGATACTTACATTGACAATAAATACGCTCCACACAAATCTGGTCCTCGGCCCACGATAGAAGTGGATGAAGAGCTGGAAAGAATCTTAGCTTCACAGAAGACTAGAATTAAAGTAGTGGGGTGCGGAGGAGCAGGAAACAACACGATTAACAGAATTTCTGAAGTAGGAATTAAAGGAATTGAGACCATTGCCATTAATACGGACGCGCAAGATTTACTTTACACCCGTTCGGATAAGAAATTATTGATCGGAAAAGAATTAACTCACGGTATCGGGGCTGGCTCTAATCCCAAAGTGGGGGAACAAGCTGCCAAAGAAAGTGAACATGAATTGAAGAAATTATTAGAAGATTCGGACATGGTTTTCATTACTTGTGGTTTAGGAGGAGGAACTGGGACCGGCAGTGCTCCTTTCATTGCCGAACTGTCTCGAAAGATGGGTATGCTTAGCGTGGGCGTAGTTACTTTACCATTTACCATGGAAGGTTCACATCGCTTTGAGAATGCTATGATTGGTTTAGAAAAATTGGAACAGAGTATCAACACCTTGATTGTCATCCCCAACGAAAAATTGTTGGAATTAGCACCACATTTGCCTTTGCAAACCGCTTTTAAAGTAGCGGATGAAATTTTAACCAATGCCGTAAAAGGTATTGCTGAATTAGTGACTAAAGCCGGTTTAGTTAATCTTGATTTTGCTGACATTAAGACCATTATGAGCGAAGGGGGAGTAGCTCTGATTGGAATGGGAGAATCCGATAACGATAAAAACCGAGCCTTAGAATCGGTCCAAAAAGCCTTAGATAATCCTTTAATTGATGTAGATATTTCTACCGCTACCGCTGCTTTAATCAACATTTCTGGAGGAGAAGATCTGACTTTAGATGAATCTAGGCAGATTGTAGAAACGGTTAATCAACGTCTATCACCTAGTGCTAAAATCATCTGGGGAGCGCAGATCTACAAGGATCTGGATAAAACCGTGCGCACTATGCTGATCATTACCGGAGTGAAATCAGAGCAGATTTTTGGTGAGAGCAACAAATACGCCGTAAAGAAAAAGCAGATAATGGAAGAAGAACTGGGAATTGAATTTATGAAGTGATTAAAATGGCCATAGACGAAATCTGTTTATTAGCGTACGTGAGTCAGAAAGTTAGGCTTTACGATTCGAAACATAACTTAAGTCAAATGGGAGTTCTCGTTCCAACTCAAGAAGGAGAAACGAGAGCAAAATAAGGTGTAGCATATTATAAACCAAGTGCCACCCCCTTACAATTTATCGGAATGTTTAATGTTTATCCCGGAGAAGTTAGAAGAATAACCACCAGAAGAGGAGAAATATTTCCCACAATAAATACGAAATGGCCTTTTGGAGGAACTGACTTTGCACAAGATCCCAAAGAGGCTCGGGCTCTAAATACACTTCTTTGTAGGTTAGATTTGTAAGAGTTAATGAGACTATTTTACCACATTTCTCATTCCTAAAAGAAAGCTTTATAAATAAAACTCCTGTTTTTAACCTTATGGAAGAGGAGCTAGAAATACAACCGCCAAATCGAGTAAAGAGATTCATTCGAGAATGCATCCGAGTTATTCATGTAACAAAGAAGCCTTCTAAAGAAGAATACAAGAACACTTTAAAGATTACGGCTTTAGGAACTGCCATCATCGGCGCTCTGGGTTTCCTTATCTTCCTGCTTAAAGAATTATTACTTTAACTAAAATGACTGAATCAAAGATTTTTGGATTAAGAACGGCAGCAAATAGAGAAGATCAAGTAGTAGACTTTTTAATTTCTAAACTGCACAAGAATCCCGCCTTGGGCGTCTTTGCCGTAATCAGACCGCACGGTATGCGCGGATATATTTTCATCGAATCACCTTCTCAAGAAGAAGCGGAAGCCGCTTTGCAGGGAGTTCCTTACGCTCGCGGCATTCTGCCCAAAGTTATTCCTTACGCGGAAATCGAGCACATGTTAGAACAAGTTAAAGTAGAGATGAACATCCGCAAGAATGATATTGTCGAAATCATTGCCGGACCGTTCAAACGCGAAAATGCTAAAGTGATGAGGATCAATAAGCAGCGGGAAGAAATCGTAGTAGAACTGTTGGAAGCAGCGGTTCCTATTCCCATTACAGTCAAGATGGATGCGGTTAAGGTCGTTCGAAGAGACAGTGATTCAGAAGAAGAACCGGAAGAATAAATTATTTTTAGGACAATATTTATATTCTAACTTTGTTTTTTTATTAAAATGAAATTTTTATTAGAATTAAATGTTAACTTTGATAAATTATACCGATTACAACAAGATCAAAGTTGGCGTTGTTCCGAGAGTTACTTCAAACAAAGTTTCTTAACCTTATCCGACACGGACCAACTCTTTTTAAAGTTAGAACATCTTCGACCTTATTTTAAACAAAAGAAGGTTAATATTGAAGGAGAAGAATATTCTATAAACCAGGATGAAATTGACGTTTTTGGAGGAAGAAATGCTTTCCTCCTCCCAAAAGTATATCGCTTAACCGTCCCATTACTTCCATCTCGAGAGGAATTAACACAAGTTATAGCCGAAGGCGATGACCGACAGAATAATGCTTTAATCATTGATTTGGAAGGACATTTTAAGTTAATGGGATTTTCCCGGGCTAGAAGAGTTCTAGCTCCTATTGCTGTAAGAAACGAAGCCTACGTTGCCGGTAACGGATATGTGGGAATAGTCCCGGCTCAGGATGCTATCTTTCTTGAACGCGAATATCTATCTCTGTTAGAGGGATGGGTCAGTCATCTTCATTCTGGCCGATTAGATATTTTTGTTGATGAGTCGACGCAAAGAAAAGAGAAAGATATATTAACAGAAATAGAAGAGTTATCTCAAAAAATAAAAGGCAGTAGTCATGAATAAATTAACCCTAAACTTAGAATTAGAAAAATTATTTTCTACCATTAAAGAGAGTAAAGCCAAAACCGTTCTGATTCAATTGCCGGACGGATTAAAACCTAAAGCCAGAGAAATTCAAGCAGAAGTTAAAAAGAAGTTTCCTTTAGTAAAATTAACTTTCTGGACGGGAAGCTGTTACGGCGCTTGTGACGTTCCTAACGTTAAAGGATTTGATCTATTGGTACAGTTCGGACATTCAGAGTGGAGATAGATTTATTTAAAAAGAGAAATAATGATTAAAAAAACATTTGAATGGGGAAAGAAAGCTACTTCTATTATACATTTCTATACTTTTGGAAAACTAAAAAGATTGTACGAATGGGTCATGTCTTGGGCTCAGAGCAAATATGCTACCTTAGCTTTAGCAATTTTAGCTTTTATGGAATCCTCTTTTTTTCCTATTCCTCCCGACCCTTTACAGATAACCTTATCCCTTTCAAAACCTAAACGCTCGTTTTGGTATGCTTTTGTAGCTTCATTGTTTTCAGTATTAGGAGGAATCTTCGGATATTTCTTAGGATGGTTGTTCTTTGATACGATAGGAAGCTGGATTATCAATTCTTTAGGATACCAAGCCCAGTTTGCGGCAGTGGGAGAATTATTTAAAGCAAACGCGTTCTTGGCCATCTTAACCGCTGCTTTTACACCTATACCTTACAAGATTTTCACTCTAGCTGCAGGATTCTGGCAAGTAGGCTGGATGAATTTAATTCTTGCTTCGATTATCGGAAGGTCGGGAAGATTCTTTTTTGAAGCAGTATTGATTTATTTCTTTGGAGAGAAGATTAAAGTATTTATTGAAAAATATTTTAATTTGCTAACCTTTGTGGTATTGGGAATAATCATTTTGGGCTTTGTAGCTGTGAAGTATTTGATGTAAGATTAAAATAACAGAAACTTAATAAAGAAAAATAAGTTTATCTATTCATACGGCTGTGATCTAGTGGTACTTTGCGCAAGCAAAGGTTTGCGCGAAGCACAAAATGATGTTAGCTTCCCAGGGGAAGAAGAATATCTCACAGAAAAAGCTGAATGACCGGGTTCGATTAAGTTTCCGCAGAAACTGAACGAGAAGCGGAGCTTCGACTTTCCCGGCAGCCGTAATTTTTTATTAACGCAACCTTTTTAAATCAGGTTCAAAATAAAATAAGCAAAGAGAATTCTTAGATGTTTTAGGGAGGATTAATATGACTTATAGAGAAAGACAAGAAAGATCAGGAATAGTTTATTTAGTTGGAAGAGGAGTGTTTCAAGAAGGAAAAGTTCCACCAGAATCAGTACTTGAAACCAGAGAAGTTAAACTGCTACTTCCCGGAGAATTACCTTACGGATATGACCTTAGAGAAATAGATAGACAAAGAATCCATTTTAGTACCTCTACTTATTCAGGATAATTTAATCTTCTGCAAACTTTAATAAATAAATCTTCTTTTTCATTAAATATGGGCGCGTAGCTTAGTAGCCATAGCGTTTCGTTCGCAACGAAAAGGTCTCGGGTGCGAGTCCCGACGCGTCCATTCTTCTTTAATCTCATCTTTACAATATATCCATTAGAAACCAACAGCTTTTTATACCCTTAAATTCTACTTCCCTTAAAAGAGGTGATAGTTATGTGTAATAAATGCCATGGAGTAGTAAAGATTGTCTTCGGACTATTGTTGCTCTTAAACTTCTTTATCTGGCCAAAGTGGTTAGGTATTGACGGATGGGTAGCTTGGGTAGCCATATTGATGGTGTTGTTTGGATTGGTAAAGTTGTTAGTTCCAGCCTGCAAATGCGAAAGCAATTGCTGTGAGATGCCTAAGAAGAAAAAGTAAGTTTTTATTTTATTTTTTTATCATTTTCTAATCACCACTAATTTTATAAAGAATCTCTCTTATTCTTACGATAACGCCAGCGTGGCACAATCTGGTAATGCGGTAGTCTCGAAGCAACTTTTTAAAAAAAAGTTGCATCAAAAACTAAGCAAGGTCTTTGATCAAACAAAATGTTTGTGAGCGAACTACTCCCTCCGGGATTCTCGGTTCAAATCCGAGCGCTGGCGCTAAACTGGGATTATAACGCCGCCACTGTTTTGGCGGGTTGTAATTCCTTTTTTCCGGCTTCTTTAGCTTTAAATGTCCAGGGTGGTCTTACCACCCCGAAATATAAAAATTCCGGATTCTGGAACGTATAAAATGGACATCCACAACTATGAGTTCAAGCACCAGAAGATTCCGGAAGCCAGACAAGGGACATCAACTTTACTTCCATCAATCTCAATTACATTTCTACTTGCGATCCTACAGAAGTCAAGTTTGTCATGAAAGGGGATGAAGCAGGAGCAGGAGAATCAATTGTAAATACTACCAATGCAACGAATGATGCCTTGAATTATTTCTTGACGGGATTATACCGAATCAGATGCAGTGGATTTCGCTGGTGTTTGAATCTGAGAATGGATGTGTGTTATTGGTAACGTTTGTGCAAGAGAATCCGGTAGTGGATAGATTATCCGAGGGGTGGAACGAAGCTTTATAAAGGTTAGAGATTTACGTAATACTTCACTATTCTGAAGCATTTTAATTGTATTCTGGAGTATAGAAA
>JBBSWE010000035.1:0-1489 GCA_038046445.1 Nanobdellota archaeon
GAGATGAGTTACGCCTTTAAGCTATTATTAGAAGAAGTGCGTACTTTGGGTATATATCCAAAATTAAATTTAAAGACTAAATATTAAGAGGAGAAAAAATGAGCCCCGACGTACATAAAAAAATTGAAAGCATCTCTTTTAGTCTGTTTTCTCCTAAACAGATTGTAAGTTTGGCTGCGGCTAAAGTAGTTACTCCTGAACTTTATGATAAGGAAGGTTATCCGGTGGATGGAGGATTGATGGACATCCGTTTAGGAGTTATCGATCCGGGATTAAGATGTAAAACTTGCGGCCAGAAATTAAAGGAGTGTCCGGGACATTTTGGATATATTGAGTTGGCTCGTCCAGCCATTCACATTATGTTTGTGCGCCAGATTCATAATCTTTTGCGTGCCACTTGTAAGTATTGCGGTCATATTTTAGTTCCTGAAATTAATTTGAAAAAGTATCTAACCATTCTTAGTAAAGTAGGAGAGGAAGAAGGGTTTGAAGCACGTCGTCGTAAAGTTAAGACTCTCGTCGAAAAGCATAAGATTAAAGATAAGTGTCCGCACTGTGATAAAAAACAGGACGTCATCAAACTAGAGAAACCTTACAACTATTATGAAAATGAGATTCGCTTAAGTCCGATTGAAATTCGGGCTCGTTTAGAAAAAATTCCGGATGAAGATTTAGAAGTGTTCGGTTATCACAAAGGATTTAGGCCGGAATGGATGGTATTAACCGTTTTGCAGATTCCTCCCGTAACCATGCGTCAGAGCATTACTCTAGAATCGGGAGAACGCAGTGAAGATGATTTAACCCACAAGTTAGGAGATATTGTCAGAATCAACCAGCGTCTGTTTGAAAATATTAATGCTGGAGCTCCGGAAGTGATCATCGAGGATTTATGGGACTTGTTACAATATCATGTAACTACCTTCTTCGATAATGAAGTTCCACAACTTCCTCCTGCCCGTCATAGAAGCGGCCAGGCTTTGAAGACTTTGACTGATAGAATAAAAAGTAAAGAAGGACGTATCCGTCATAATATGGCTGGTAAGCGTACTGACTTTAGTGCCCGTACTGTTATCAGTCCCGATCCCTTGATTGCTTTGAATGAAGTGGGCGTACCCCAAACTATGGCCATGTCTTTGACCATTCCAGAAAGAGTTACAGAATGGAATAAGGAATATTTGAAGAAATATATAGAAAATGGCCCAAAGAAATATCCAGGAGCTAACTATATCATTAAACCGGACGGAAAAAGAAAAACCATTACTGCTGAAACTAAAGAGGAGATTTTAGCGGAATTAGAAGTGGGTTATATTGTGGAAAGACATTTGATTGATGGCGATATTGCTCTGTTTAACCGTCAACCTTCTTTGCATCGGATGAGCATGATGTGTCATCGAGTGAAGATTCTTCCCGGAAGAACTTTCCGTCTGAATCCGGCGGTATGTAATCCTTACAACGCTGACTTTGATGGAGATGAAATGAACCTGCATAT
>JBBSWE010000036.1:0-2209 GCA_038046445.1 Nanobdellota archaeon
ACATAATTTCACCTCAAAAGAGGAGAAAGATGCCCTACTATTTATATCATTCGTTAAGATAACAGTATCAATTGATAGAAACAAATATATACCCCAGAATACAAATTAAAACCGATGGTTACTTTAACTTATCAAGAACGCTTCCGGACGGAGAACGGAGTATTTGACAATACTACCGAAAGGAACCTCTTCGAACTGCAAAGTCGAAGATATTTCGACCAATTAATCGGACCTTATGAAGTAGGTAAAGAAAGTAACGTTTTTCTGGCAGAAAAAAATTCAAAAAAAATTATAGTAAAGATTTATCGCGTACAAAATTGCGACTTCAAGCGGATGTTTAATTATATCAGAAAAGATCCGCGTTATGATTTTCTCAAAAATAAGCGCCGAGAGATCATCTATGCTTGGACTCAACGGGAATACAAAAACCTTTATCGCGCTCAGGAAGCTCAAATCAATTCTCCCCGACCGATAGTGTGGCGAGCGAATATAATCTTAGAAGAAATGATTGGCACAGACCAACCCGCTCCTCGGCTTAAAGACCAACCTCCCCGCAATCCTGCCAAATTCTTTCAAGAAGTGCTCAAAAACATTGAAAAATTGTATCGAAGTGGAATGATTCATGGCGATTTATCTGCCTTTAATATCCTTAATTTTAAGGAAAAACCTTATTTTATAGATTTCTCTCAAGCCACCTTGGTCAAGACCCCTAACTCTTTAGAGTTATTGGAAAGAGATTTACGTAACGTGGTCCATTTCTTTAAGGGATTAGGAATTAAAGCCGATTCAGAGGAAATATTTAAAAAACTGACCCAGGATAAGGAATAATCATGAAAAAATCCCCCCCTGGTTCGGCTGATTCAGCGGAAGATTTGAATTTAGAAAGTTCCTCTAGCTCCGACTTTTCTTACGATTTAAGAATACCTCAAGAGAGGGTAGCGGTACTTATTGGCAAGGATGGAGAAACCAAAACCTTAATCGAAGAACAAACTGGCTGTAAGCTAAACATTACTACCGATGGAGATGTGAACATCGCTGGAACGGATGGAATGCGTATGTACACTACTAAAGAAATCGTTAAGGCCGTAGCCCGCGGTTTTAATCCTAAGACTGCACTTCTTTTACTTAAAACGGATTATGCTTTAGAGATAATTGATCTAAAAGACGTGGCCGGGAAAAGCAAGAACACTTTAGAACGTTTAAAAGGGAGAGTAATCGGTAAAGGGGGCAAGTCTCGAGAAGAGTTGGAAAGATTAACCGACACTTATATTTCTGTTTACGGAAAAACTATCGGCATTATCGGAGAGTTGAATCAAGTAGTAATGGCCCGGCAGGGAGTAGCAAAATTATTGGAAGGAGCCATGCACACTACTGTCTATCGTTTCTTAGAACGGAAGAAGAAAGAGCAGCTGTTTGGCCAGCAGCCGGTTTAGTGCTGACGAATCTACCCTTTGTGATAACCTAATTTCTTATCATAATCTTTGTGATTAAGAACATCTAAAACAAAACAGATTACCTCAATCTGATATCCTTTAATAGTATAAAGCATCCTCCAAAAATTGATTAATTCTACTCGCCAAAGGTTACTGGCTTGGTACTTCAAAGAGTATTCTTTAGGTATCAAATTCTTGGGCATATTATCTCCATAGAAAGGATTGGCTTTAATGAATTCTATTTTTTGTTTAATAGAACGTAACAGCTGCATTTCATCGGTACTTTCTTTCCCTTCTGCAAACTGCTGTCCGACCAACCCATTCAATTTCTTAAATTCTATATCTGCTTCGCCCAGAAAAATAATTCTTACCGATTTATTCATAACTCCGTTCCCCTTCTGATCAATTCGTTCAATTCTTTTCTTTCAGTAAATATCCACAATATTCCTTTCGTGCCGATAATGATTTTACCGCTTAACTGAAGATAATCCAAAATTTGGAGTAAGGTTTGGTGCATCACCTGTCGGGGAAGTTTTCTTTTTAATTCGGCTAAGGTTATTAATTCTTTATCTCTCTTTAATGTTTCTTCTACCATTAGAAGAGTGTTCAAAGTAGGAGAATGAAGAGGTTTTTCTTTTTCTAAAGCTATCAGTTGTTCCATAGACATACACTTATATCTAAAAAGTATATTAATATATAAACTTTCTTATAAAAACCCTCTTAAAAAACCAATCAATAAAAATGAGAAGCAAGAAAGCTCCCTTCGGTCGCTAAAA
>JBBSWE010000037.1:0-2875 GCA_038046445.1 Nanobdellota archaeon
GATCAAAGAAATTATCGCTGCTATTCCGATAAACACCCCAATCAATGTTAGCCAAGAGCGTAACTTTCTCCGCCGCAATTCTTTCCACGGAAGCAAAAAATAATCCCGGATCATTGACGCAGCGCCTCCACTGGTTTAAGTTTAGCGGCTTGTCTAGCTGGGTACCAGCCAGATAAAGCTCCGATGATAAAAGCGAACAATAAGGTTCCTAACATTACTAAGGGATTAAAATCGGCTTGGATTAAACTGGTTTGATAGACTTGGAAAGCAATTATTTCTACTAGTTTACTTATTCCGTATCCCAACAGAGCTCCAATTAATCCGCCGACCAACCCCAGCATTCCCGATTCAATCAAAAATACGGTCATTATTTCTCCGTTCCTCGCTCCGATCGCTTTCATGATTCCGATTTCTTTAGTTCGTTCTAATACGGCCGTATACATGGTATTCATGATTCCTATTCCCCCTACGAACAAAGAAATGGCCGCTATTCCAATCAACACTCCCTCTATCACCAATAAGATTGTGTTCAGGGTGTTCAATAAACTTTCCGGAGTTTGCACCGAAAAATCTTCTTTTCCCTTTTCCACATCTCTGAATTTACGTAATTCTTTCTGCACATTTTCTGCCACTACATTCAAGTTTTCTCCTGCCTGCACTTTAACATTAATCACATCCATTTCTTGCGGAACGTTAAGCACGCTACGCAAAGCCTCTTCCGGCACTACTAAAGAGGAATCCGTTTGCGGGTTGCCAGATTTTTTTAATATTCCCACTACTTCAAACTCTTTAGAATTTATTTCAATCTTATCGCGTATCTGTAATTCTTTTTCAAAAAAATCTTGGGCAAAATCAGGCCCCAGCACCACTTTATATCCGTCGTCATAATTCAAGATTCTTCCTTTATCAGCCTTATAATCAGCTACTTCGTTTACCAATTGCGCTTCGCGCAGATTGTCTGGGAAAGAAACCACATAAGTATACTTTATTTCAGTATCATGCTGCAGTTTCGTCATCCGCAATAGTCTTCCCACCACCAAATCTACTCCTTTGGCCTTGTAGATGGCATCACGATCCGCTTTGGTTAAAGGAACAGAAACATCCGTGCCGGGAGGACCAAACCCCGAACCGGTGGCTTGCACAATCAATTTATCCGAACCCAATTTTAAGAATTGAGTGGAAATGGCCGTCTTTAATCCCTGACTCAAAGAAATCAAAGCCACCACCGCAGCAATACCAATAAAAATACCAATCATGGTCAGCCAAGAACGTAATTTACGATGCTTAGCGCTTTGGTACGCCAGACGGAAGTAATCTTGAATCATTTTAATCGATTAAACCTATTTTTAATCAACGGAGATAAAAATAAGAAATTATTTCTTGTTATTATTACCGTTCTTCTTTTTCTTCCAGTAGCGATAGCCAAAAAATCCTCCCACTATGATGACCATTAAAAGTGCATAAATCCAGCTGCTACTACTCTGTACCAAACCAAACTTCCTTAATTCTGAAGAAGAATAAGTTTTCAATTCTAAGTCAAAGGGTTGCTGATATTCTTTATTGGTAGCGTCAACGTACTTTAAGGTTCCGGGTATGTGTACCACTCCGGCATTTTTTGGTGTGAGAAAAACATCTATCTCTTCACTTTGAGTATCATCAGAATTGATATTACCGAGATAAAAATAATTTCTGGTAGTTACCAGCTGATAGTCGTCGGAAGGATTTAAGAGTAATTGAGCATACTTTAAGTCCGTATTTCCAGCATTAGCAATTTCAACCGTGATTTTTCCGCTGCTCTTGGCTTTCATGGCCGTACTCTTTTTAAGATAAATATTTAAATTCGGCTTTTCTCCGATGATTATAGCTAAGATATCGTTAATAGTATATTTGGTGCCTTTCTCATCGTAATAAGTTATGTTCACTGGAACCTTATACAAACCGGAAACGGCGTCCGGAGTAGCGATTAAATTAAAAGTTAAAGTTTGCTGATAATTAGGCGATAATAATGGAATAATCCTTTCGGAAGTACTTTGATACGGAGCAAGAGGAATAGTGCTTCCACTAAGATCTAACTTAAAGTTAATCGATCTAAACAAAGAATCGGCCGTATTCTTTACCACGATATTAACCTTAGCTGTTTCTCCCGGAGAGACAGGAGAAGGATCGGTGGTAATGGAGGTGATAGCCAACAGTGATTTTCTAGTTTGGATGTGAATTAAAAATTCGTCGTTAGTATAACTGACCGCCCCATCGCCCATTTGAACTAATAAATCTAAAGGAGCATCACCTTCTACTGCCTGTTCATCTATTTTCAATTTAAATTCAACTACAGCTGCATCGGCACCAGTAGAAACCGCTTTCAACTTACCAAGATTCTTTTCCGCGTTATCCCCATAAATGGTAAAGGGATATTTAAGAGACAATTTTACGATAGTATCTTGAGCACCTTGACTTCCTTGATTTTCTATTTTAAATTTGACCATCACGGTTTCTCCCGGTTCAACCGGATCTGGCTCTTGAGAAAGAAGTGTAACTTCTATATTTGGAGAATCATAAGAAACAGCCCACACTAGAGATAAACCTGTCAAAAGCATCAAAGCTACCACGCTTACCACCAATCTGTTTTTCATTATAATGAATATAACTAAAAGGTATTTAAAGTTAATGGTGACAATTAAGCTCAGAAATGCTCTCTAACTCAACACACACTCACTTTTCTGTGCTAGTTCCGAAAATTTCATTACTCCGGTTCGAATAGAGCCATCGGAAAACTTCCAAGTGGGTAGGAATTGAATCCCTTCCTCAGTACACTTATTTTCCTCCGCCACACATTCCACGTATTTAACTTTACTAAAAGCCGCTCCAAACAGCTCTT
>JBBSWE010000038.1:0-11725 GCA_038046445.1 Nanobdellota archaeon
TGATGCTGTAACTCATCCTCAAGTGAAAAAGTTTATGGGATATTGTGTAGATATATCTCAAGTCGAGAAAGAGATTAAAGATCTTCATAAAAAACAGGAAGATTTGCAAGCACAGCTAAAAGAAAATGAATATCACTTTCCTATTTTAAGACCGACTACCGCAATGGCAGCTATTACTGGTTGTGGTGAAGCTATGATTATCGCTATCTGTAAAGAATTTGGAGGAGAACCGCTTAATACGTTCTACTTATTCGGAGCGGTAGCCGCAGGAGCCCTGGTTGGGGGAGCTATAGAAATATATGATGCTCGAGTACTTAACTCAGAATTAAAAAGATTAAGAACCACTGTATCTAGTAACTATGAACATATTAATCGCACTTCTACTGCTTTCTTCAAGTCTTTCTCTGACTGCGATATCCGCTACAATCTTCCGGCTCTGCAAGAAGCCTTTGATCCGAAGTATTATGTAAAAGCGAGGTAAATAAATGGTTTTAGATTATGTCATTAGAGCAGATGATTTTATACAGCGTCGCCTTTCTGGTGATGATTTCACTCTTTCTACTGGCGGACGCTATGAATTGCTGAGCTTATTGGAAGAGAATAGGTTTAAACAAGAAACAAATAAGAATAAAAAATCTGAGTGGGTCAGGAACATAAAATATTCTACTCCTTTTCTCGGCCCGGAAGAAAGAACAGAACTGTTTCTCTTCGCAGAAGATTATAAAAATAGTAAAACTGATGATTCTTTAGAAGAAAAATTAGATTTGTTCGGGAGAACTTGCCAATGCGCTTTAATCAGTTTTCCAGACCAAAGGAAGTACGAACAATTCAAACAGAACGGGTTTGAGATGGCCTTGGCTTGGGATATTTATGAACGTTGTAATCCTTCAAATGTCGGAATAAGGTATGCCGCCAGAGGAGCTTTAGGAATATTGGCTGTTGCCGGATTAAGTTATTTGGCCTTGGCGGTTGGTGCTCCCGAGTTTACGCAGAGTTATAATTTATCTGTGGTTGGAGGATTATCTTTAGCTTCACTAGTTTCTGCTATTTTTTTCTCTCAAAAAGGAAGGAAGATGAAAGAAGAGGAAGAGGGGAAGAAAAGATTGTTAAAGTGTAACTTTATTGAAAAAAGGAATACTTTTAATTCTTTTGTATTTGAATATACCTTATTTGACAAGAAAGCAGTTACTGCCGCTTTAGCGGTGCGATAATTTCTGCTTAATCCTAATCTTTCAAAAAAGGCACTATCCAAAAAACGAGTGATAGCACCATATCCGCCTGAAAACGAGGATGGCTTTGCTATCCTGTTTTCCTCTTTGAGATGCTATTCTCGCATCTCATCCCTGAAAACCATAATTGGTTTTCGGGGCAGTGGCGATAATGGTGCTATCACTCAGAAAAAGGATAGTGCCTCAAAAAAGAAAGAGTTATAAATGAGCTGTCTTTATCTTCTTCTATCAAATCAGCGAGGTGTTTTCCATGAGTACAACTAACTTTATCAAAAATATCTTTGACAAGCAAATCAGCGAAGAAGTGCATGGTGCTTTCACCCGTTATTCTATTGGTGAATTCCAAAAAGAACCTTTTGAAGTGAAAGTAAGCAAGAAAGATGTTAAGATCCAGACTGGTTTTGAATATCTTAATTTCTTGCACCGTTTCCTGACCGAAAACCTGAAAGGGGAAGTGGAAATCGATGGAAGTATCGAATCGGTTAGAGATATTTCTCCCACTTTTAAAAAATATAATATTGACTTCGAGGATAAGAGTCGTTTTGGTAAATCCGGTAAGAAATATATGTTCATGGCTAAAGTTCCTGTCGACACTTACAAAAGATTAGTAGAAGAATTGTTTGGAGAATATTTATTGTTCAATGTTAATTTTAATGGTGGAAAGTTGAAAGTTAAGAAACAGAACACTCCTAAGTTAGGTTCGCCCACCAATAATTTTGTTACAGTTATCATTCCTTTAAATCTTCTGCCGGCATTAAAAGCAGATTACTTGTTTGATGTAGAGACTAAAGATTTTACTGCATTGACTATCAACAACAACTATCACGTCAACAATATTAACCTTAATGAAAAAATGCTGATGAAAGACGCCGCTTTAGCCAGAAAGCAGGCTACCAGAGAAGGAGAAATTCATCGTCGAGTAACGGTAGATGGTAAAGTAGTTAAGGATTACAAGATTAAATTTAAAGTTTAATCAAATTGATACTTTAATTTTCTTTTTGAATGTTTTTTCTACATTAACAGAAATCTCTTTTTGCAGTTTCACCAAATCAATCTTCTGCAACTTCTGTTGCAATTCTAAAAGTACTTTGTCTTGACGAGGAATATCCTCTTTTAATTGTTGAATTAGAGAATATTTTTCTTGCAATTCTTTAGCAGTAGGATGATGATTAACTTCTTTAACCAGCCTTTCTTTTTCTTGTACTAACTCTTTCCATTTCTTTTTCAGTTCCTTTAATTTATCTCGTGATTGAAGTTGTTCCAAATAATTTTTCTGCAATTTGTCTTCAAATGTTATCCTGCCTAATTTTAAAGATTCTTCCAATGCTTCTAGAATAGAAACAATTTTCAGTTCTTCATCTTCTTCAAAAGCTTTGACACTATCAGTTAGATAAGATTCTAAGATTTTGTCATCTGCAGAATATTGGAATTTGCGTAGTGGTTTGCTGAGCTTGAAGATGAAAGCATGCACTTCGTTTTCTCTTTCTTTAAGTTGTGCTTGCAGCTGCTGCTCTTTCTCTTTAAGATTTAAATAATGATTATACTCTTCGCTTCCCAGCAACTTTCTCTCTTCTTCCTGCACTTTCTTTTCTTGGATGGATAATTTTTGCAGTATCTCTTGAACTTCTTTTATGGTAGTTAGTAAATCTTCTCTTTTATTCTTTTCCTGCACGAGTTCTACAAAATTCTGTTTGATTTTTTCCATTAAGATTAAATCTTTAAACTTCTGCTCGCATTCTCGCAACAAGCTATTGATGGTTCTTAACACCTTCGCGATTTCGTCCACTTCTTCATAGAACAGATGTTTAGTGGCATGATAACTCTTTTCGGTGAAATGAGAAAACTGATCTAGCTTTTGGTTAAGATCATGGTTGAATTCCTGAGCTTTCTGGAGGTCTTCTAATGAGGTGAAAGATAAATTGCTCGGAAGGATTATTTTTTCGGCTAGATTTTCTACTGCTTGCAAATAATGCTGTCTGTTCCCTAAAACGATAGTTTTAATTCGAGGATCCATCCTTTTATGTTCTTCAGAGATCTCTTTCTCGCGCAGGATTTTAATTTTTTCTTGTAATTCTTGGCGTAATATTGGCAACTGCTTAAAATATGCTGGAAGATAACAGGCAAAGTTTGATTGGGCCACTTCTTTCTCCAACCACTCCAGAAAATTAGATGGATTCAATTCTAGGATTACTTCTTCCGGCTTTTGGAACAAATTGGTGAGGAATTTGAACATAACTCTGGGCAGCGAGGTGAATTTAAGAACTTTATGGAGGAAAAGTGGTAATTAAGGAACTACTTTTTCAAAAACCATCCGCGCTTCTCTGATTCCTTCTTTCTCTCCTTCGTGATAAGATGCAGTCCATTGTCCGATATACAATCCTTCCAAGAAATAAATTGTTCCGGTTGTTCTAATTGCAGAGCGTTCTCTCTTCACTTCTAGAGAAACTTCTAATGTTTTGGATAAATCGGAGTTGATTTCCAAAAAATTAATCCCAATAATATTATACACACTTTCGTCGCTTCTGATGAATCTTTCCGTCCAAGCTATGGCCGCTTCTCGAGTCATGGGTTCTCCTTTCTTCAAGCTCAGTTCGAAAGCTAATCTTAATCCGAATCCGCCGATTCCAATGATGGGAGAAATTAAATCTTGATGTTTTAAGGTCCAATAAGGATGAATTAATTCAAAATCTCGGGCGTAAAGATAAGGAACATTTGCACTAACTTCTGGATCGAAAATGTCTCTCGGTCCGTTGTACCAAAAACTTCTTGGAGCCATAATCTTCAAATTTTGTTTTAAATCACTAACTTCTCTCTTCTCCTTTAATTCGAAAATAACTTTTTCTAAATTCTGCTCTTCAACCATTTTTTAAATGATGTCACTAGTGTAATATATATTCTTTCTTATAAAAACGCGCGAAATGCGATATATTTATAACAAATAAACGTATTGCGCTTGTAATGAAGACCGAAAAGATTCAAACTCCTCCTTACGAACCCGGTATTGTTTACGGTAAACCTTATTCTTTGGACCAGTACGACCGCAAAATTATCAAGGAATTAGACCAGAATGCTCGTAAGCCTTTAAGCGAGCTATCTAAAAAAGTAGGCCTTTCTCGCGATGCTATCCGCAATCGTATCAACAAATTGGTGAAGAACAAAATTATCGTGGCCTTCAAACCAATTTACAATTCTCCCAATATGGGTTTTCCCATTATCAATTATGTCTGTTTCTCATTATACAACCCCAGTGACGAGCAGGAAAAACAGTTCGTTAAGTTTCTCAAAGGGCACCGCAACGTCACTTACGTCGCCAGTTTGATTGGCAAATGGGACTTTATTATCGACGTGATGGCGGAAAGCCAAGGGCATTTTGATAAGATTTTGAAAGATATCCGCCATCGCTTTCCCGATTTGATTAAAGACTATGAAATATACGGGGTGTTGCAGGAATATGAATATGAAGAACATGGAAAGCTGGTGTATTTGTAAGATGGATTTAAGTTTTATTCCCGCTTTATTTTTGATTAGATTTCTATGATTGTATTCTTTGATTTTCTTTTATCTTTAGAAAACCGCAATTGTTTACCTTTCTGAAGCAGTGCCGCCATAAAGTCGAGCTTTATCGAGAGTAACACTAACTGACAGGAGGGTTGCCTCATCCGGAGGATGTCAGTTATCAATTAGCTCTGCGAGAAGCTCGAAGACGGCACTACTTCAACGGTGCGAGAGTAGCACCTTCAAAATTCTCAATGGTTTTATCGGCGAAGCGACATCTCCGTAGGAGCCATCCCTCTGTCGCTTTAGAAGTCGATTAACATAGAATTTTGACTTTATGATGCTACTCTCGCACTTCATAAAGGTAAACAATTACAGAAAACCGTAAACTTTATAAGTAAGATATTCTTACTGTAAGAAAGTTGGAGAGTAAGTCAAAATGGGCGTTGAAACTATTAAAATGTCTTCCAAGGGACAGATAGTCATCCCGCAGACTATTCGGGATGCTTTAAGTGCCATTGAAGGAACTTTATTTGCCGTAGTGCATAGCGGAGAAGCCATTATTCTGAAGAAGATTTCTACACCTAGTCAAGATGAGTTATTCGGAGAATTAGGTAATATTGCTAAAAAGCAGAGTGGAGCTAAAAAGAGGGGAACGGGAATATGAATATAAAGAACATAGAAAGTTGGTGTACCTGTAAAATCGAGGGTAGAAGCGATTGCGGAAGCGGGACCGGAAAAGGATTTCACTGCTGTTCATTAATGGTGAGCCGGAACGGAAATCCAACTCTTTTACGTCGGGTAGCGACACGCAAAGGCTTATTCCAGAGACATTATCACCGAGATCGTAAGATTGCTCGGAAAGCGAGTTAGTCCGGAATGAAAGTGCTTGGCGCAAGAGAGATTAAAATAATCGTTTTCTTAGAATTATTTTTAAAAAGAAGCACTTTTTAAAGAGAGATGTCTGAATTATATCTTACGGAGCAGCAACTTAGAAGTATGAGAAGAGACTTAGAAAGTATAGAAAGTCGTCTCTCTTCTGGCAGTCCGTTTCTGGATTATGGTGTGGAGAGAACAAATTATACTTCTCCGGTATTGGTGAAAAGAGAAGGATTACTTCCTTATCGGGATTATTTGGAATTCTTAGCCGTCCATCTGCGTTATTGCGTAAAAGAAGGAAGGGTTCCCGAGACTACCCAACTGATTTTACGTTCTTACAATTATCCGCATCTTCCACATGCTCTTACTCCACCGGTGATGAGAACAGCTCAGATTATTCCTTTCTCTTCGAGAAGTTCTTCTGTGGAAATGGTGCATAAGTTTATTTCTCTCGCAACATATTTAAATCCCAACTTTACTCTATCTGATTATGGTCAAAAAAGCAGATTCTAAAGCTAGTACTAGGAAAGTTGATAATGAAAATAACGCTAAAACTAATTCTAAAACCAATTCTAAAACCAATAAAACCATTATCACTGCTGCTTTACCTTATGCCAACGGACCGATTCATATTGGTCATCTCTTAGAGTATATTCAAGCGGATATCTTCAGCCGGGCTTTAAAACTTTTCGGACAAGAAGCACTCTACATCTGCGCTTCGGATATGCACGGAACGCCGATTGAAGTAAATGCGAGAAAAGTGGGAAAGGAACCAGAACAGTTCGCCTTAAAATATTGGAAAGAACATCAAGAAGATTTTGAGAGTTATTTGATTCACTTTGACAATTATTACAAAACCCATTCTCCTGAAAATAAAGAGATTTCGGAATGGATATATACTACGCTGAAAAATAAAGGATATATCTATCGTAAAAAGATTGAAGCGATTTATTGCGCTAATTGCAAAAGATTCTTGCCGGATCGTTATGTGAAAGGAACTTGTCCGCATTGCGATGCTCTGGATCAATATGGTGATATATGCGAAAAATGTAATAAGGCTTTGAAAGGAACGGATTTAATCGATCCCCAGTGTTCTATCTGCGGAAAATCGCCCATCCAAAAAGAAAGTGAGCATTACTTCTTTAAGTTAGGAGAATTCTCGAAACCATTACAAGCTTGGTTTAAAGATGCTAAATCAAACATTCAACCAGAAGTTAAGAATTGGCTGAAAGAATGGTTCAGCAAAGGTTTAGACGATTGGTGCGTCTCGCGAGATGCTCCTTATTTTGGTTTTGAAATTCCTGATTCCAAGAAAGAAACCGGTGAACAAAAATATTTTTATGTGTGGTTAGATGCTCCGATTGGTTATATTTCTTCAACTAAAAATTATTGCGATGCCCGCAAACAAAAGTGGGAAGATTATTGGAAAAACGGGCAAGTGTATCATTTCATTGGAAAGGATATCGCTTACTTCCATTTCTTGTTCTGGCCCGCCATGCTGTTAGGTGTAGGAATTCCTTTGCCTAAATTGACCGTACATGGATTTATTGTGGTCAACGGAGAGAAGATGTCTAAAAGCAGAGGGACTTTCTTTACCGCGAAAGATTTCTTGAAAATTGCTGGACCGGAAGCCCTACGCTTTTATTACGCCGGTCATCTTGACCGTAAAGTCGTGGATGTAGATTTGAATCTGGAAGATTTTAAATCTACTATTAATACCGTTCTCGTGGGAAATTTAGGTAACTTTTGTTATCGGGTCTTGACTTTTGCGGAAAAGAATTATAGTGAAGTGAAAGAGGTAAGTGCAGATAAAGAGTTAATTGCTGAAGTGGAAGAGTTGACGGCTGAAGTGCAAAAGAATTATTTTGCACAGGATTTTAGGAATGCTATTAAAAATATTTTGAAGATTTCTGATATCGGGAATGTTTACTTCCAAAAAGCGGAACCGTGGAAGAATAAAGAAAGTGTTGAAACTAAGAAAGTCGTGGGATTGTGTGT
Organism: Nanobdellota archaeon; assembly: GCA_038046445.1. Taxonomy (GTDB): domain Archaea; phylum Nanobdellota; class Nanobdellia; order Woesearchaeales; family GW2011-AR9; genus JACRPH01. The sequence goes on from JBBSWE010000038.1 coordinate 7,602, forward strand.
CAATCTCGCTCGTAACTTAGCTATTTTAATCAGTCCAGTACTTCCAGAATTTAGTAAGAAAGTTTATTCTGCTTTGGGAGAAAAATATCTGAAGAGCAAAGACTTAACTTTTACTTGGAAAGGAAAATTACATCTTCTTCCTCTGTTAGTAAATAAGATTGAAGAATTGCCTGCTGCGCATAAATTTCCGCTACGGATGGTTGTAGGTGAGATAGTGCAGATTGAAAACCATCCTAACGCGGACAGCTTGTATAAGATGCAGATTAATTTTGGTTCTTTAGGAAAAAGACAGATTGTAGCTGGATTAAAAAAATATTTGAAACCAGAAGAGTTGCTGCATAAGAAATCTGTTTTCGTTTTCAACATGAAGCCAGCGAAGTTGCGCGGAGAGATGAGTGAGGGAATGATTTTGGCTGCGGATGAAGACGATAAAAAAGTAATTCCTCTTTTCGCTCACAAAACTAGCGTAGGAGAAGAATTCTGTTTTGAAGGCAGTGAGAACTCTACTTCCGAAGTTACCTTTGAAGAATTTTCTAAGTTGAAAATGACCGTAATGGGTGGTAAGGTTCTTTGCGATGGAAAGAAGTTAAAAAGCAAAGTGGAAGAGATGTCGGTGAAGTTGAAGGATGGGGCACTGGTAAGATAATTAAAAGCAATTATTATTTTTTATTTTCTAATTAATCTCTCTTACAAATATTTTCCTCTAAATATCTCTCGATTCAAGGTAACTCTTTCCGGAAGTATGGCCATGTACCATCTTTCATTTCCAGCTTCAGGATTCTTCCATTGTTCTAAGAATTGTTCTACTGGAACCACTTTGAATCCTTCTTCTTGAGAGGGGTCATGATATCTTACTTCTCTTCCGTTAAATCCACCATAAGGCATATAATGGCTGTTGAGTTCTCTGGAACCGTCTTCGTCATAAGCAACTAATTGATGGGTTATTGGAATTATTCCTTCTTTCAACAAAAGATGGTCTAAGTGATTAATTGTGCCTCTACGAGAAGTAAACGCTTTTATAGATTGAGAAACTTCTGGTTTTATCAATCCCACTAATTCTGTCGGAAAATATCCCGGAGTATATTCACAAAAAAAACGTTTGCTCCTTTTGATTTTCTCTGGATCCCTAGTGTAGGTTACTTTGTAGCCCTTTAAGTTACAATAACGATCAATCAGATCTTCTTCACTAAGGGTTATCCCAAATTGATAATCTAGGATGGTGCGAACGATGGCCAGTCCACACATTCTCGGTCCTTCTTCCATATGAATACTTGCTTCTTTGAGGGAAGGAAAACCTTGATCTTCTTGATATTCTTCTTTAGTAGCTAATCTCATTTTTAGTTCAAAAACGGAAACAGCCACTCCTTTTTAAAGTTTGGCTTTGTTTAAGTCCAATTAAGCTTGCTATTACTCTTCTAGAAAACAAAAACCTTTATATATCCCACTTCTTTACTTCTTCCTGTTTTATGGAGCAGAAAAAGAGGACTGGATCTAGATGTACTTCTAGAGGTAGTTTTAATTATAATTATAAAGATATTTTAAGCTGGAATAAGCAGGCTCAGGTCACTATTTTTATCATTGCCGGAATCGTATTGGTATTTGCTTTTGCCGGGATACTTTATTTTACTCGAACTACTACTTTGCAAGAAATCCAGACCGCGGAAGAGCCGGTTTCCGTAACCGTGCCTCAAGAATTTAAACCCATTCAGAAATATACTGAAGATTGCTTGTACAAATTAGGAAAACGCGGAATCCAAGTGTTGGGTCAGCAAGGGGGATATATTTATCCCGATTTAGCCGGAAAATATTCTGCCGATGATCCTTCCAGCTTTGATGGAGTTTTGATCGGGACGCAGCAGGTTCCTTATTGGTATTATAATAAACAACCTAATTCGGCTAAAGTGATAGAATTAGTTTCTCTTCGTCCAGAATTATATGTGCAGAATGATCCGATGTTAAGTGTAGAAGCACAATTGGCTCGATATGTCAAAGAACAGTTGAATGATTGCTTGAACAACTATTCTGCTTTTCAATCCCAGTTTCAGATTGAGCTACCTGACGGGGGAATTAAAGAGGTTAAAGCTCGAGTGGGAGAAACGGGAATCAACTTTATTTTGGTGATGAAAGTAAAAGCTACCCAAAGCGGAAACATTCAGGAAATGGACCAGTTTGGAATTAAAGTTCCCATTCATTTCAAGCACTATTATGATGTCGCTTCGATGATTATGCAGGCACAGCAGAATTATAGTTTCTTAGAACGGCAGGGAATGGAACTGGTTTCAATCTATTCACGTAAAGATAGCGGTTATCTTGCTCCCATTTCTGATGAAAGTTTTGAACGCGTTTCTTTATTGCAATGGGAAGTTCCAGATTTGCAGGAGAAATTCCGTGGTCTGCTCATTTCATATATTCCGATGCTGCGTTTTTTGGGCAGCAGCAATTTTTATCGGGCCACTTTCCCTGAAGGCGCAGTTCTAGCGCAGAAAGTAATAGACAATATGGTGCTTACCTTAAATGGAGCAGAAGACTTAGATGTCAGCTTTGATTATCTGGGCTGGCAGCCTTATCTTAAAGTCAACAGCAAAGACGGCAAGGTTAAACCGGAAGATCTTCATGTCAGTTTCTGGTCGTTTGATTATTCCCAGCAGCGTTTTGATACCCATTATGATATTTCTTATCCAACCTTAGTTACCATTAGCGATAAGAACGCTTTTGATGGGCAAGGATATAATTTTGTTTTCGCTTTGGAATCAAATATTCGCAACAACAAGCCGGCCAAGCCCAATGAAAGCTGGTCAGAAACTCCTCCTCAAGTCAGTATTCCTCTTCCTTGTGATGAAAAATATCGAGATAGCGGTATTGTTAAGACGGTAGTGGTGGACAGTTTTACTAAAGAATCATTAGAAATGGTGAAAATTGGTTTTTCCATCCCTGATCAGCAGAGTTGTGAAATCGGAGTTACGGACACCAAAGGAGAATTAGCTACTACTTATCCTTCAGTGTACGGTGGAGTGATGAGTTTGATGAAACCAGAATATCTCACTAATTTTTATCCCGTTAATACTTATAAATTTAATCCCAATTCTACCAACTTGATTGGATATAGCGTAGAAGGAATTAAATCTCCTAAAGCCATTGAGATGCATCGCCTGAAGACCATTAACGTTACCATCAAGAAGAAAGAGTTTAAGGAATGCGTCGGTTATCTCTCCTGCCTCTACGGGGCAGGCGATTACATTGTGGATTGCAGCGATAAGGGAAAAGAAGTGTGCTTCTTTGACAAAAGCAATAATTCTCTTAAGTTGATTAATCCGACTTATATGTACGATATTAACATGAGCCGCAGCAAACATCATTATCTTTACTATGTCGATCAGGAAAAAGAATTGAACGACAGTGAGGAAGCCTTGATCACTTTAGAAAGGGTAGACGATCCCCAATTAAAAGTTACATCTACTCCTTTTACAGCAGTAGTAAAGCTTTCCGGAAAAGGAAGTTCAGAGATAGAATTGGTTCCGGGAAAATATAATGTTATCGCCACTATTACCGGTAAAGGAGAATATTATGTCGCTCCAGAAAAGAGATGTGCCCGCTGGAGCAAGAGTGATACTTGTATGGAGATGTCTGAAGTTAAGATAGATAAGTATCTGCTCGGTAAATTAGAGTTGAACCAGCCCTCTAACCGATTAGAAATTACTCCTGAACAACTTTACACCGCACAAAGTATTACCTTTTTTATCCCCGTGATAGATTTAATGGCTACTCCCATTACTTTCGGCGATACAGATCATCCTCTTAATGGACGGGTTACTGAAGGAATTTCAAAGGGTGCTGAAATGGACCGGATTTTCCAATTCCGTCCGGAATTATATAATTCTATCCTTCCCCGTTTTGAAGGACAGGAAGAGCAGAAGCAAGAGGGAAAGAAATGAATAATCTAAACCAACAGAGGTTATGGAGCTTCATCGGCATATTCTTGATTTCTTTAGTGGTCAGCCTGCCGTTTTATTCTGCTGACGCTTTAGCTGTTTCTTTAAAGATAACTAAAAATTCCGGAGAGAAGAATATTGAAGGATTCCTTGACGCTAAAGGAGACACTTGGAGCGTAGAAGCGCTGATTAGCG
>JBBSWE010000039.1:0-17886 GCA_038046445.1 Nanobdellota archaeon
AATAAACTTTCTGAAGGCAGATTTATCTCTGTAGAAAAAGTTTCCGGTAAGGATGGCAATACTACTATTGTTAATATTACTCAAGATATGAAATTGAGTGAGTTTTGAAATTCTTCTCTTAATCACTAACCGCCTCCTTCACAATCTCATACACTTCGGGATACTTATCCATATTCAACATCTCGCTATGTAAGTAATCTGTTCCAGTACAATTACCATTAATATAATAATTGTGAACAGAATTATCTTTGCTCGGCAATTCCACTTTCTCTTTGGGCACAATCCCATCTCCTTCTTCTCCATCCGTATCGCAGCCCACTCCTATTATGTTATAAATGGGGATTTGAGGCAAACTTTCCCTATTCAATTTATTCAAGAACAAACTATCTTCACTCATATCTCGACATTCTAATTGTTCTCCTACCACCGAACAATAATCTGCGGCGTTGCCGACAATACCATAATTGGGAGTACCAATCAAAATCAATTCTTTCACACTTTCGCTGCCAAAGATTTGCAGATAGCGTCGAGAAACTAAGCCCCCCATACTATGTGCTATGATTATCACTTTTGGCCTTCCGGTTTTATATTTAATCCAATCCACCATATCTTTCATGCGGATAGCATAAGTATCAATATTCTCGCTTTTAGTTTGCACTAATTGATAATTACTTCCCTGGGCAAAGAAATCATAATAATAACTTCCTTTGAAGGTGAAAGGAGCAGGAATAACTTTCCATACTCCTTGAGCATCAGTATTGTAATTATATTCGGAGAGGGCTCCTGCATCAATATAACCTTCTTCAATTAGTTTATTCTGTAGCTGGTTAAAGGCATTTAAACTATATTCGGTAGAAATCTCCTTATTGAAAGCGTGTCCATGCACAAATAAAATAGGGGTGTTCTTTTCATCAAAAATACATTCTTGACTTAAACAACAAGATTGTTCTTTCCCATATATTGGGCAGCGAGGCAGGGGTTCGATTAAATTAAGATTTATCTCTTTCACGGAAACTTTTTCTACATTTATATCTATTAAAGTAAACGGAACAAAGTTAAAGTTTGGAGTAAAGAAACGACAAGTTTCCTGCTGTTTAATCATCTCTTGCACTACCGCTAAACTTAAAGAAGAATCGAAAGTATTATTACCAGTAGTGGTGAAACTTTCCATTACGTCTAATAACAGTTCTCCATTAGAACTATTCTTTGGTACAGAAAGAGCGGTTAAATATTTCTGCGCTTGTTGATACTGCAGATATCTTAATAAATTTTTAATACTGACATTGAATTCGGCAGTGTAAGAATAACTGCCTGATTTAAGAGAATTTAAAGAATCTTTTAGTAGCACCAAAAATTCCTGTTGTTGCTGGCAAGTCTTACTCAATTCTGGAAGCGTGTCCAAATAAGTTTTTACTTCCAGATGCTGAGCACAAACTCCGCTAAGATTGCATAAAATATCTTTATTGATGTTGGTAGTCAGCTCTTTTTTCAAAGCTTCTTTATTTCTTTCCAAGGAAAGAGTATTATTCAATCCGGTAGTATAACTTTCTGTTTACAATACGAATTGTTCCTTCTCGGCCAAAGTATTTTTCTGATTGACTAATTCTAGTTTGTGGTTAAAGACCGAAATAGTTTGATTTAGGGCGGAAAGAAATTCCGCATCCAAAATAATAATATTATTAATATGTTTCCATTGTTCTTGGATTTGTCCAATTCTTAAACCCACTAGTTGATATCCTATTAACAGAGGGGAAAGGCTTTCATTCCATTGGTCCAAATAAAAATTAGAGGTACGAAAGTTCTCTTCTAAATTTTTAATATTTACATCTATTGCCGTATAATCCTGCCTTAACCAAGTTTCTACACTTTGATTCAAGATCAATTTGTTTTGAGCAAGAATTTGTTTAATCTCAAACGCGGAAGAAGAAAGTTCAGTTTGGATCACTTTGTTTGTTTCTGCGGTTAAGTTGGTTAAATACTGCCATCCTGCTTCTTGTTCTGCTTGCTGTTGAGCTAAAAAAAGAAGTTTCTCCTTAGTTAATTGTTTTAACTGCTGCTCTTCTGGATTTAATTCATGGCTGACGGTAATTAGCAGAGAGCGAGTAATATTCTCTTCTGAAGTGTGGCACCAAGTAGTTTTCTTGCTTTGACAAGTGACGCTAAATGAGTATAATTCTTTTCCACTGCCCTTGCCATAAGGAATTACTCCATATTCTCGGTTAAAAGGAGAACCGGGGCGGATAGTGAAAACAGAATCCTCTAAATCTCTTTGATAGCTGATATCTTTAAACTCAGAAGTGCATAAAGCTTGGCAGAAGGGATTAGTCTGCACTTTAACTGTAAAACTTACTTTGCCTTCTTTTCCATTAACCAATTGTAAGTTCTCTTGATCTGCGCTTAGAGTGATAATCATGTCATTTCCTAACATAAAATTAACCCATAACCATAGCTTGGTTCCGAAAAGGGAAAGAATGATAAATAGAATTACGGATAAGAGGAGTAATAACTTCCAATGCCGTTGATACCACTTCTTTTTAGCCATACTTCTTTAATTAGGAAGAGGAGGTATTTAAATTATACTCTAAACCGGCAGTGGATTTATCAACGCTCTGACTGCTTCTTTGCCGGAATAAATCTTTCCAGTGTATGGAATGGCTTCTTGAAACTCTTCCCTGCTCCTTGCCGGCTTAGACTTTCTGAGTCTTCTTCCAGAATACATCGCTCCTCCCATAACCATTAAACTGGCGACGGTAGGAATAAGGAGAAGTGGTTGTGCAGTTGCTGCATAAACTATAGCGAAAAATCCTGCACTTGTAAATGCTCCGAGGCCAGCTTTAGACCTTTTTTCAATAGACTCATTTAATGCCAGTACCTCTTCTCGATATTCCGGACAACCACCGGCAAGAAAAGTGTCAATATCTTTCTTGAACTGAGGATAACGATCTGGACTCTTTAAGGTAAGATAATGATAATTTTCCCACGGCCGATGATTCTGATTTCTCTTGACTAGAAATAATTCTGCACCTTGAGAATAAATTCTGTAATGATAATTACTTGGAACAAAGTCATCCCATACGGTAAAGCCTTTTTCTCCCAGGATTTTCTCTAATTTTGATTCTATCAGGAGAGTAGGGTAGAACGGTTTTGGTAAGGCATCTATTACTTGCAAAAGTTCTCTACCTTCTTCAGAAACTAACCTGGTTACTGCTTTTCCTTCCGGAGCAGTCAAATCAGTTTTCACTTCTAACGCCGATTGATATCTTTTCTTTGAATCGGGCAAGGTCATTCGTTTTAGGATTCCCAATAATTTTGGTTCTAATTTCAATTTGGATAAATCAAATCCATCAAAAATAGATTCAGAAACCATATATTCGTCTAGATCTTTCCCGGTTAGTATTCTAACCATCGTTGCTCCTAAACTAAAAATATCGCTTCCGGGAATAGTTTTACGATAATATTGTTCCGGTGCAACATAACCAAAAGTTCCCCCATTTAGAGAATAACTGGAGCCAGAAAAATATCCTAGTCGAGCCAGTCCAAAATCTACTAAACTAATTTCGGGCGGATTGTAGATTATATTACTTGGCTTAATGTCTCGATGCAAGATATTCTGACTGTGTACATAATCCAAAACATCTAACAACTGAGCCGCAATGTGGGTAGCTTCCTCTTGAGAAAATAATTTTCCTTCTTTCAAATATTCTGTCAGAGACCTTCCTTCCCGATATTCTCTGGTTAAAGAAAATTCACCATTAGCTGGAACATCTAATAATCTAGGAATGCCCGGATGATTTAAGTTTCTTAAGGCTTGGATTTCAATATCCATTGTCCGAAGGCTGTCCACTCTAGGATATACTTTTCTAATTCTCTTTTGTCCATCTTCTTCTATTAAGTAAGTCTGAATTCCGTTGTTAGTGGAGAGAAGTTGTTCCATTTTGATCTTAGTGGTGTTGCTATACAAAAGTAGTTAGTTATAAATCTTTTGTCGGTAAATTCCTTACTTTACACTCCCAATCTCCACATCACAAAACTACTTTTGCAGAAGGCATATTGCTAACAAGCAGTAAGAACGAAAACTATATAAATATCCTCGCTAAAACTCTTTAATTATGGCAAAAGAGGTAAATCCGATTGAACGGAAAATAAGTATGGTGGCCGCGGCTTCGGAAGCGCTGATTTATAGAAAAAAGAATCCGGCTTGCGATAGCGACCGGGTTTTGCAGCATATTTCTAAGAACGTGGCTATCGGCAAGGACGAAATCACTAAGATGGGTATGATTGCTGCGGCTACGGAAGCGATAACTATCTCTCAGAAGAATCCAGCTTTGAACGAAAAGGATGTTATCAGAAGAGTAATGGATAATCTTCCTGGCTTGATTGGCAATTTGGGCGGATTTTAGGGTTGTTTTTTCGTTTGTTTTTTGAGGGTTTAGATTATGAAAATAGCCATTTGTGGAAGCTTAAACTTTACTTACGAAATAAAGAAAATAGCTGACGAATTAAAATATCATGGTTTTGAGGTTTCCATCCCCATAACCTCTGAAAAGATTTTACGAGGAGAACTTTCTTTAGAAGACATCAAAAATGAAAAAGAAAAAGGAGAATTTTCTCAAAGAGCGATAAAATATGATTCTATTAGAGAATATTGGAAAATCATTCAAGGAGCTGATGCAGTTTTGATTGCTAATTTTGATAAAAAAGGTATTAAGGATTACATTGGAGGCAATTCTTTTCTTGAAATGGGTTTTGCTCACATCCTTCATAAAAAGATATTTTTGCTTCAAAGTATTCCCGAGATTCTTTACGCTGATGAGATTAAAGCTATGCAACCGGTTGTTTTGAACGGTGATTTCTCTAAGATTAGATAAGAATTTGGGCGGATTTTAGGGTTGTTTGTTTTATTTTATTGATTGATAGAGTGCGTCACGTTTTAAAGAATGGTTTAAGATTGTTTTGGATTAAAGTGTTGGAGGAAATGTAAGATTATTTAGGGATTGCTGTTCCTGCAGTAAGAACTCTCTCTGTCTCTTGACAAGCGGCTTCTAGACCACTACGTCCTATTAATGAGTGTCCATGTTTTGCATAACCACTAGTTTCGGTTACTTCTCTTTCTCGATAGAGACCAAAGCCAAATCGATTTAGGTTCTTGCTTTCTCCAAAAATTTCTCGTAAAGGTGACGGGGTATCTTGATATATATTTATTATGGATTCTATTAAGGATGAATGTTTACTAGCTGCTTCTAAAACATTAACAGCGATATTTTCTATAATCCCACTATGTTTGTCTAAGTGTGCTGCCCTTACTTTTCGTTCATGTCTAGCTAAGGCAGCTAAAACACGAAAGGTAAGAATTTCAAGAGATTTATTGTAGGACTCTTTTACTTGAGGATCTTCTAAAACAATACCATAACTTGGACCAAGTACTGTTCTTAATTCCTCTAAATATGGTCGGTTTTCCATCAGTTTGTTACTTAATAATAGGAAACTTATAAATGTTTTGAGAAAAAAATGAGAAAGGCACCACTAAAAGAAAAAGGAGAATTTTCTCAAAGAGCTATCAAATATGATTCCATTCGTAACTATTGGAAGGTTATTCAAGAAGCGGATGCCGTTTTAATCGCTAACTTTGACAAGAAAGGAATTAAAAATCATATCGGAGGCAATTCCTTTCTCGAAATGGGTTTTGCTCATGTTCTTAACAAGAAGATATTTTAACTTAACGGAATTCCTGAGACTATATATACCGATGAAATTAAAGCCATGCAACCAGTAGTCTTGAATGGAGATTTTTCTAAGATTAAGTAGATGAAGTCCGCGCAGGGCTAATTCCTTTTCGAAAATCATATATACTTCTTCTTAGCATTAACTTCTCATGAAAGACGCGAATAGTTTAAAAGGTTCTAAGAATAATTCTAAACTAAGTTCTGTTTCACCCATTTCTGCTCCAGTTTCCAAACAAATACAAAAGAAGAAAGAATCGGCTAAGAAGATCAGCATTGTAGAAGGATCGATGTATTCGGTGATGGACGGATTTGGATTAAGATATATCGCTCCTTTTGCTTTGGCTCTGGGAGCAAATAATGCCCAAATCGCTTTTCTCAGTTCCGCTCCGAGCTTATTTGGAAATGTCTCTCAACTTTACGCTCATAAGGCCCTAAGCAAATTTTCTCGTTCTACTCTCTGTTTTATTGGTTCCTTATTGCAAGCTCTTTTCTTTCTGCTGATTATTGGGGTGGGAATCTTATACTTCTACGGCGGATTAAGTTCATTCTGGAGTTCAACTTTATTGGTTGTAGTATATGTATTTTTAGTGATGTTCGGCTCTTTTCTTTCTCCGATTTGGAGTTCTTGGATGCAAGACGTGGTGGAAAAACATCATTTAGGCCAATATTTCGGATTAAGGACGAGAGTGGTAAGTTTAGTCTTATTATTTTGTATGCTTGCGGCGGGATTCTTGTTAGATTATTTCAAACATACGCATCTATTTTTGATCTTCGCTCTGATTTTCTTTCTGGCGATGTTAGGAAGGTTAACTTCCGCCTTACTATTCAAATGGCAATATGAACCAAAACTAAAATTAGAACAAAAAAAGTATTTCAGCTTCTGGTCTTTTCTCAAAAATCTCACTAAAACTAATTTCGGCAAATTTGTTTTGGCTTATTCTTTGATCATTTTAGCTACCAATATCGCTTCTCCTTTTTTCGTAGTGTATGAATTTAAGCAGCTTAGTTTTACTTACATCCAATATGTAGTCTTAACCATGGTTTTCGTCTTGAGCGGAGTGCTTTTTGTTCCTGCCTGGGGAAAGTTTTCTGACAGATACGGAAATCTGCGCACTCTCAAGATTTGCGCTTATCTGAATCCTTTAGTAGCTTTATTTTGGTTCTTATCTTTCTTAGTTTTTCGTCACTCTCCTAGCTGGGTATTTTATTATCTTTTCATCATCGAAGGTATGAGCGGTTTTGCCTGGGCCGGGTTTAATTTAGCTACTAATAATTTTATTTATGATTCTTTAGATCGCCAGCAGTCTATGTTAGGATTTGCTTATTTGGGTTTACTAGCGGGAATAGGAGTCTTTATCGGAGCATCTTTAGGGGGATTGATCGCTTCTTTTGATTTTATTGTTTTATCTCTTACTCCCATTTTGGTAGTATTTTTTATTAGCTTTATCGCTAGATTCATCGCCGCCTTTGTTTTCTTGCATCGGGTGAAAGAAGTGCGCTGCTGTGCGTCTTTTGGATTAAAAGAAGCGGAACAGAAGTTGTCGCATACTTCTCCGGAACAGATGCTGAATTATATGGATTTAAGTTTTGTAGTGAAAGAATTGCGAGGAGTGGAGAAGTTTGGATTGGAAAAGCCGGTAGAAAAGATGTTGAAGACTCCTCCGGATGGAATCTTGAAGGAGATGAAGTGGGATTTCGAGCGTTTTTCTGGAAGAAGGAAGTGGTGATTTTCTACCAAAAGTTATATAAACTATAAGTTTAAACATATAAACTATAAGTTTAATATGAGACATCCGGTCAAGGAAATGGAATTGGTACTGGCCTTGTTTAAGAGGCCGCAGGAAGGGCATAGTGCCAGCTCTCTTTCCAGAGTGTTGAACATTAGCCCGATGGGAGCCCTGAAAATTGTTAAACGTCTCGAAAGAGAAAGGATTCTCTCTTTTAAGCAGGTAGGCCAGGCTAAAATTTATAACTTGAAATTAAGCAGTGATTACGTTAAAAAATATTTGTCCTTTCTCTTGCACCGGGAAGCAGAATTATCTTCGCCATATATTAGAAGATGGATCACGGAACTAAAAAAGATTAAATCGGCAGAAATTATCTTACTCTTTGGATCTATCCTAAAAAAAGAAGAAGCCAATGATATTGATGTCTTGTTTGTCATCTCACAGAAAAAATTCCTTGAATTGAAGAAAGAGATAAATGAGCTTAATCTTATAAATAACAAAAAGATTCATCCTTTGTTTCAGAGTGAGAGCGACCTTAGACTGAATATTCAAAAAGAAGATAAAATTATACTCAATGCTCTAAAAGGGCTTTTGGTTATTGGCGACGAAAAATTAATAGAGATTATAAAAAATGAGCCACGCTAAAAATAAATTGGATTGGTGCCTTAAAAAAGCAGAAAAGGAATTATCGGTGTCGGATAAACATCGCGGATTAGTCCAAATTAAACCAGATTTAGAACAATCTAAAGGGCATATTATTAAGGCAGAACATTACCTAAAAGCAGCAGATTACCTTAAGCGGGGAGGATTTTCTGACCTGAGTGCCAGCGCCCTTTTTTATGTTATGTACCATTCCTTATTAGCCATTGCCACTAAATTGGGTTACGAATCCAGAAATCAGGAGTGTACTTTTGCTTTAATCTCTAGTTTAATTGAAGAAAATAAAATTGATTTTCCTCAGGAATTATTAAAAAAGATATTTTCTTTCGATGAGTTACAACATCAAGAGAATACCTGTTTAATGATTAGAGAACTTTACCAATATGGGACAAGTTTATCCCTGAGCGATAATATTTATAATGAAATGTTCAATTTGGCTAAAGAAGTAATTTCCAAGACAAAAATAATTATGGAACAATAATGCAATACAAAAATCTTACTTTAGATCCGTTCCAGGAAGAAGCGATTAAAGCTATTGAAAGCAATTTTTCAGTGGTAGTCTCTGCTCCTACTGGTAGCGGAAAGACTCTGATTGCCGATTTTATTATCGAGCAGCATAAGAATGATACCAAACGTATCATCTACACTGCTCCCATCAAAGCTCTTTCTAATCAAAAGTACCGCGATTTCTCTAAAGATTACGGTGAAGATAAAGTCGGTTTGATGACGGGAGATTTAGTGATCAATCCTACCGCTAAAATTCTGATTATGACTACGGAAATCTATCGTAATATGGTCGTTTCCAGCGATGCAGAAGTAAAAGATGTGGCTTATGTCATTTTTGATGAGATTCATTTCATCAACGATATTGAACGTGGATATGTGTGGGAAGAATCGATCATTTATAGTCCGGAAACCGTGCGGTTCTTGTGCCTTTCGGCTACTATCCCTAACGCCGATGAATTCAGTCGTTGGATTCAAGCCATTAAACATCATAAAGTTAAAACCGTTATTTCTACTGAACGTCCCGTTCCATTACAAATGCAGTTTTATGATGATCATTTAGGGCTTACTACTTTAGAAAAAATTAAAGATGCTGCTGCTGAAGATTCTGAATATCATCGGATGCAGGGAAAGAAAAGAAAAAATTTTAGATTGCCTCCTCCTGACCAAACTGCTTTGATCAAAGAGATCAGTAAAGATCGTCTTCCTTGTATCTTCTTTGTCTTCTCCCGGGCAGATTGCCAGAGAAAAGCCCAAGAATTATCGCGGAAAAACTTTTTTCCTAAGGATTATACTCTGTTACAAATCCTGAATAAGAGATTAGAAACTGCTCCCAACGAAATCTCGCGTTTAACTTCTACTAAAATGTTGAAAGAAACTCTGCCCCAAGGAATTGCTTTTCATCATGCCGGTTTATTGCCGATTATTAAAGAGACCATAGAAGAATTATTTGCCGCAGGTAAAATAAAAGTACTTTACGCTACGGAAACTTTTGCCGTGGGTATTAATATGCCGGCTAAAACGGTCTGCTTTGAAAATCTGCGTAAATATGATGGTTTCAACTTCAGAGGTTTGACCACCAAAGAATTCTTCCAGATGGCCGGAAGAGCGGGGCGTCGAGGAATAGACAAGATTGGCTATGCTATTACTATCATTTATCGTCCCAACCTCAATTATAAAGAAGTTAAACATATCACTTCTAAAGATGTAGAACCAATTCAATCACAGTTTAAATTATCGGTTAATACTACTTTAAATTTAATCAATCAGCATCCTCCAGAACAAATTGAAAAAATTCTGCGTTTGAGTTTTTGGAGTTATCAGCAGTTTGGAGTAAATTATGCTAAAGTTCCGGCGCGAGTATTATTGGCGAGATATGATAGCATTACCCGAAAATTGGAAGCTTTTGGTTACGTAGATAATGGAAAATTGACCGCTAAAGGTTTGTTCTCTTCTAAAGTTTTCTCTGATGAAATTACCACTGGAGAGATATTTGCTACAGATTTAGTAGAAAGTATGGATGAATATCAAACTCTACTGGTTCTGGCGGCTTTAGCTTATGAATCCCGAGATTTGGATCAATTTAAAGGACAACAAGTGGATCAAAGAGTAAAACAATTGCGTCAGATTCTACATAAGAACGATTATTTAGTTAAAGAAAGGAAGTTTAAAGAATTAGAGAAGTTGACGGCTTTGATTCATCCCATTTATAGTGGAGAAAGCTTTTTTAAGGTGTTGGAGCAGACCAATCTGCAAGAAGGAGATTTGATCAGAATCTTCTTACAAATCTTGGATCGCGTCGGACAAATTAAGAAAGCCACTTCAGATTATCGTGTCAAGAATAAGATGAACAATTGTGAAGGGATCATCAAGAAAGCCTTGGAAGGAATTTATTTAGTGTAAATACCAGAATTATCTGAGTCTTTTCTTTTTAAAAAGTTTGGTTACGGGATAGAAAATATTCTTTATTCCACTAATCAAAGTATCAGGACTCTCGATAAGTCTTCTGGTTTCATAAGGCAATGCATCTCCGGGATTTAATTCTACTCCTACATACATTTCGGTAGTTATACCTTTAGAATCAAGAAAAGGAATAATCTCTTCCTGCACTTGAGGCACTCCGGTAAGGAATGAAAATTGAAAACGATTCTTACTGATTCTTTTTTGCTCTAAGTAATCCATAATGCGTTGGATCAACGGGATGTCGTGGGTAGCATATTCTACATAAGCATCTCTTTCGAAAAGAAGATCTTGCAGTTCATAAAGAAGATTTTTAGCTATAGCTTTGTCCGGAGTAGCTATCTCCCGAGATTCCCGATAAATGCCCCGGCATAAGCGTACTCTTTGTCTTCCCTGATGCGGATTTCTTGCTTCCAAGAATCTTCCCAAAAATTCTTCGGTGTGATAATAACCTGATTGCGCCACTATCCCAAAAGTATCCACTCCCTGCTGCCTTTGTCTCCATACCGTATTATATGATACTTCGTGAAAAGGGCGATTTTCCATATCTAAAGTTATGGGAATTCCTTTGCTGTTTTGTACTAATCTGTCTAATCTGGCGTTTAGGGGGGTAGACGGGTCAAAGTAACTGGGATCTTCTGGCTTTACCACACAAATAGAAGAGGGTTTTACTGAAGTGGAAAAAGGCATTTGTGCATAGGTTAAGCCTCTCATTACCGGTAATTTATTAATAAGATTTTGTGCTTCCAGATATTGTTCCAGAACATAATCCGCTTTATCTTTATCTTTAACGGATTCGATGATAATATCAAACGTTGATTTCCGGCGGTATTTCTCCCAATTTTTCTGCATGTGTTCGATTCCTTCGGACAAGCTTCTTCCCGCAATATAGCGCGATCCGCAGATTTCTACCACTGATGAGGGCAGGGCTTTTACCAGCAGTCGATTAAGATTTTCTCCCATCATTTACAAGACGAAAAAATCATCTTTTAAATATTTAGCTGTTATAAAATATGCTTTATACAAGGAATAAGATCATTCTGTTAAAATTTTATCACTTAAATACTCTCTCCTTCCTCTCTTCCAGCAATTGCTTCAGGAACTCTTCCACCTTTACTCCAAACTTTACTTCTCCGGCTCGAGTTCTTACGGCCAGAGTTTTCTTCTCCTCTTCTTTGTCTCCGATAGTTAGAATGTAATTGGCTTTTTCCAATTGTGCGTCACGTACTTTCTTACCGATAGTTTCAGCCGAAGCGTCTAGTTCTGTGCGGAAGCCTTGATCCAACAATTTGTGCAGAATCTCTTCCGCAAACTTGACGTTTCTGTCCGTCACGGTTAATATTTTTACTTGTATTGGGGAGAGCCATAAAGGAAGATTTCCGTTAGTGTGTTCTAACAAAATTCCGATAAATCTTTCCAGCGAGCCATAAATTACTCGATGCAGCATTACTGGACGTTTCATCTTTCCGTCACTGTCCACATACTCTAATTCAAACCTTTCCGGCATAGCAAAGTCCAATTGAATGGTGGAAAGCTGCCAGGTTCTTCCTTGTGAATCTTTAAAGTGGAAATCAATCTTCGGTCCATAAAAAGCTCCGTCTCCGGGATTGAGCTTGTATTTCATCTTGGTTTTCTTCAAGACTTCTTCTAAAGCTTTCTCGGCTTTGTCCCACACTGCATCCGCACCGATTCTCTTCTCCGGGCGAGTAGATAATTCCACATGATCAAACTCTAATTTGAACTTCTTAAAGAATAAGTCAATCAGTCCGATGATATTCTTAATTTCCTGTTCCAATTGTTCTTCGGTACAGAAAATATGAGCATCATCTTGAGTAAACTTAATTACTCTAAACAATCCAGCTAATACCCCGCTTAATTCTTGTCGATGTACAATACCTAGTTCTCCTACTCTTAAGGGCAAGTCACGATAAGTCTTGGGAGTGGATTTGTATACTAACATTCCTCCCGGGCAATTCATTGGTTTAACCGCAAAATCTCTTTTTTCATATTCACTCAGGAAGATGTTGTCTTTGTACTTATCCCAATGTCCAGAAATAAGCCACAATTTTTTGTCTAAGATTTGCGGAGTAGAAATCTCTTTATATCCCACTTTACGGTGCTCTTCTCTCCAGAACTGAACTAATTCATTATAAATAGTCAATCCACGGTCATGATAAAATACCATCCCCGGAGCGACGTCTTGGAAAGAGAACAAATCTAATTTCTGCCCTAAAATACGATGGTCATTCTCTTTTAATTTACTGGTGTCTAATCTAGAACGAGAGATTTGTGCTAATAACTTTTTTGGATCAATAACTTCTGCTGCTGCTTTTACTTTTACTCCAACTGTCGCAGAAACTTCTTCTCCTACTCCAAAACTTCTGCTTAACTCCGACAACGGATGCCCTTTACAGGCAATGTTAAAAGATTTATACCAACCGAAAGGTGCTCTCGTAACTTTGTACTCTTTTTCTTTGTTCAACAGCTTCTCTGCTTCTTGTAACACTTCTTCTGCTTTCTTAGGAGCAGCTAAACTGGAAGATAAGTGAGCATAAGGGTATAATACAATATTTTTAGCTTTGACTTGAGTAGCAATATCTTTGATTTCGTGTAAGTATAATTCTACGGTCTTCTTTAAGTCTGCTTCATCACGCTTTTCTACCGCAGAAAAGATTACTAAACATTCTTCTACGCGATGTTTGCCAGTTTGAGCTTCTTCGGCATCCTTAATGGCTTTCTTTTTAGCTTCAAATTCAATATAATCAGCATGGATGGCAAGTATTTTCATGTTTGAACACCTTTTGGAGTTTATTTTTGGCTATTTTTATTAATCTTTCCCCTCTGTTGTTTAAGAACTGGATTTCTTTAGTCCTAACTCCTTTCGAACATCATCATCATATTCATGATCACCAAAGTGAAATTCCAAGTAAAAAGAGTTCTTTATCTTAACTAAAAGAATACGATATTCATTTCCTTCTATATTTAAGGGATAGCGAAAGACTAATAATTGGTTCATCTTGAATTGTTTATAACTTTCATCAGTATTGACCATGATTGGCCTAATTCTCTTATCAATGACTTCTTGAATCCAGGAAAATATCCGATCTGTTTTAGTCTCACTAAGCTGAGAAACGATTTTATTAAAGTTTTCTCCTAAGAATTCTATCTTATAATCCTGCGAAAGTATTTCTATTACTTTATCTTTGAATTGCTCAGAGTTCATGGGTGATTTGGTGTGTTAGCTGGTATAAATATTTTTGTGAATCATATTCAATGTCTTTATAGAATCCGGCTTGGGTATAAAAAAACCTTTTTAAGTAAGAGAACTTTCCAATCTTTGTTATGATTCCAGGAACTTCCTTCAGAATATATCTTAAAGGGTCTTTTAAATTTTTAGTTAAGAAATAAAGTTCTTTCGGATCAAGAACATGGTTATTTTTGTAATATTCTGTATAAAGGATCAGAGAACGCAGCTGTTTTAAATTTTTATAATTAAGATATTCAGGAACAATCTCGTTGATGATATTCCAATAGTGAGCAATGGTAGTTTTAATCGGCTTAGTAGGCAAGATACTTTTTGAAACGCAAATTTTAATCAAGGAGTGATAAAATAAGGAATACAATTGATTAAAATCGAGGTAATTCAGTTTTACTCCTTTTGGTAGGGAAATTTTCTTTTTGCTACGAGAGATCACAAATAAATCAATATCATTATATTTATGACTAAATAAAAAAGAACCGGAGATGAAGGCGTGTTTTACCGATATCTGTTTCAGTATCTCTTCTGCCTGCTTTATCCTTTCTGGTAGGATGTGTTCGGGTTGGTAGATATACATTTTGTTACTTATTTTATACTAATTTATAAACTTTGTGCTTAATTATTAATTATTATCTATTTTTAGTAATAAAGGACCTTGAATGAGAAAACATTTAAATCCCAACCCTCTTTAATCTTTTTATGGTGCGCATCTGCGTCTTAGGAGATAGTACTTGTTCAGAAGAGTACTATTATAGTTATCCTAATTGGGTCGCTCTGCTCAGAGAACGTTTTGGCACCGAGGATAGCATCTTTAATCTAGGAATTTCCGGAGAAACTACGCAAGGATTGCTGCAAAGAGTAGAAGTGGAATGTTTAGCTCGAGAGCCAGAAGTCATTATAATTTGTACTGGAGCGAACGATTCTCGTTTTGTGAATATTACTCCAGAAAGTGTAGCCACTCCCGATGATGAGTTTAAAGATAATGTGGAACAGATTATCGCTATCTGTAAAGAATTCACTTCCAAAATAATTTGGATTGGGAATACTCCTTGTGTCGAAAGTAAGACCGCTCCTACTATTTGGAGCGATACAGAATATTTTGTGAATAGCAGTTTGAAACGTTACAACGATTTTATTAAACATATTTGTCTTAAAGAAAAAGTGATTTTTATTGATATGTTTGAAAAATGGAGCAAATTGGATTATAAATCCATTCTGGATGAAGAAGATGGATTACATCCCAATGCTGAAGGATATCGGTTGATGTATGAAGAAGTGCTGAAAGTTCTGCCCAAATAATTGCAAAAGTGAGTGATGGCTGGTCGCCTGCCTCGCCGCTTTCAGGTCAATAAATTGCAGATTAAAGCGTAACTTATTTTCGTGCCGAGCAATATCTTAGCTCAGCAGGCAAAATCTGACCTTGCCATCACTCATTGAATAAACTGTGCGTATTCCAAAAACTTCTTAAATCCCAGATATATTCTCCAGTATAATGGGTAAAAAAGAGACGATTGTGGTATTCGGAGCACATTCTGACGATTTTGTGATTGGAGCAGGCGGCACTCTAGCTAGATACGTAGAAGAAGGCAAGAAAGTTATCTCCGTGGTCTTCTCTTTCGGAGAGAATTCTCACCCCTGGTTAAAAGAAGGAATTGTGCAACAGATGCGTTCTAAAGAAGCAGTAGAAGCTTGCAACGTAATGAAAATAACTCGTTTAGTATTTTACGATTTAGCCGAACTTAATTTTATGGAAGAGTATAAAAATAAAAATGTGGAAAAAGAATTACTGCAATTGTTAGAAACGGAAAAGCCTACTAAAATCTTCACTCACAGCCAAGAGGATCCTCATCCAGATCATAAAGCTATTAACCAAATCACCTTACAATTATGGGAAAAGCTGCCTAAAGCCGTTCGGCCGGAGATTTACACTTACTCCATCTGGAATCCAGTCTCTTTTCGCAACAACTATCCTTCTTTTTATGTTAATATCTCCCAATATTTTGGGATAAAATTAAAAGCATTGAAAACTTATCGCAGCCAGAAATTTCACATCATTTATCCAGTATTATTATTATTTTTCCGCGCTATTAAAGATGGACTGAAAGTACATTCACTATACGGAGAGAGATTTTTTCGCATTAAATAACTATGGAAAATACAGATAAAATAAAACTGCTGCTCATTGCCGATACTTATTATCCTAAAGTAGACGGAACCATGAAATTTATGGGAGAATTCTTGAAGCGAGCAGAAGGTGATTTCGAAATTTCTTTGCTGGTTCCTAACTTTGGGCAGAAAAAAGGCAGCAATGTTACTTATATGGACGTTTCTAAATATTGGCAGGTATCAGATTATCCCAGCATTAAATTCTCTCGGTACAATCGTGGTCTAATCAAAGAACAGATCCGGAAAGCCGATTTAATTTTTGTGCAAGGACCAGCTCTGGCCAGTTATTTGGGAATAAAATATGCTCACCATTACGGCAAACCGGTAGTTTTTTATGTGCATACTATCACTTGGGAGTTGTTTGATAAATTTCTCCCAAAATTATTGAAGAAAGTTATGTTTGGGATAATCAAGTGGAAATGTTTACAATATTACAATCTTTGTAATGAGATTTTAGTGCCTTACCACGATCTTAAATCTCAACTGGAACACAGTGGGGTGGAAACGAAAATCAGCGTAGCTAAATTAGGGGTGGACATTGTTAAGTTTTCTCCCGTATTCGATAAAAAACCATGGAAGATAAAATTAGGCATCGCTCCGGAAAGAATTGTGATTGGATACGTGGGAAGAATTTCTAAAGAGAAAAACGTGAAAATGTTATTGGACGGATTTAATAAATTGCGTAACCGCCGCAATAATTTTCTGCTAGTAGTGGGAGACGGACCGGAAGAGCAAGTTCAACCATTTAAGGAAAACTCTAATTGTTTAGTTACTGGTTTTGTGGATAATGTGGAAGATTATCTTAAAGCGATGGACGTTTTTGTCATGCCCAGTTTGACCGAAACTACTTCTCTAGCTACTTTAGAAGCCATGTCTTCCGGCTTGCCGGTAGTAGTTACCAAAGTCGGCTTCATCAAACAATATGTAGTTAAGGATTATAATGGTTTATTCTTTCCCAAAAACAGTTCTTCTCTCTTAGCCATGAAGATTGAACGAATTTTAAAAGATACAGAATTGAAGAATAGATTGGGGCAGAATGCCCGTAAGACTATCTCTTACTCTTTCTCTTGGGAACGCTCTATTAATCGTATTAAACGTTTGCTGAAGAGATATGGGGAGGAGTAATTTGGTTAGTTTCAAGGAGAAGTTACTCCCGGGGGTATATATTAGACATATACACAAAATTTAAAAGGGGGAGGCAAAAAGGTGGTCTAACATGAAAAACTACGTATTTGATGGTGACGAGAAAGAAGGCGAAGGCGCCAAAGATGAAGATTTAGATACTACTGACGAAGACGGCTTTTTGAAAGGATTTGAAGATGATGAAAAAGAAGCGGAAGAATGCGCTGAATGTGGAGAAAGAGTAAAAGCTGAAAAGAAAGTCACGCGTGAGGTAGAAGGAGAGAAGTACATTTTCTGTTCCAAAGAATGCGCCGATGAGTTCGAAGAGAGCTTGGGCGAAGGAGAAGAGGAAGCTTAGGGTTTTTTGATTATTCTTTATAATTGCTTTTTAATTCTGACTTAATACTTATTTTTTAAACTCCTTCTCGATCTTCTTCATCTCCCAGCAGTTCACTAGGTCCTTCTTCTCCAGCCATCCTCGACGAGCGCATAGTACTCCTAAGGGATATGTTTCTAATTGATGAATATCATGAGCATCCGTACTGAGGACTAATTTACATCCTGCCTTGAGAGCGGCTTTGACATTGATTCCGTTGAGATCCATTCTTTTTGGAGAAGAATTTATCTCTAAGAAAATATTTCTCCTTTTGCATACAGTAAATACTTTCTCTAAATTAAGTTGAATCGGGGGACGTTCTCCGTACTGGCCGCAGAGGGGATGGGCCAAAATATGGATGGGATAATTCTCTAAGGCCTTGCATACGCG
>JBBSWE010000040.1:0-6645 GCA_038046445.1 Nanobdellota archaeon
AATGGGCAAAACCCATTTTATTCTTTAAAAGCCCTAATTTGAGCTATGCACATACAATTAACAAAAACCTTTATATTCCCCTAAATTTTACTCCCCTTTATGTCTCTTAACGAAAAGAAGTGGTGGAAGAAGTTGTTTAAGAAAGAACATCATAAAGAACAGATTGATACCGTAACAGATATTCAAGCGATGGGAGAATTCTTGATTGGTTTTAGAAAGGATAACGAAAAGCTGACTAAATTGTTAGGAGAACTGGAAGAGTTGGAAAAGGAACGTTTAGTGGCCACAGAAGGCGTGGTACAAATGAACATCGATGCCCAGGTTCATCTTTTAGAGAAACTTCTGGAGCAGTATGATTTCTTTCAGAACGATGCAGATATCAACGGACTGCGTCTGAAACGAATTGCTAACCACCTCCTAAAAGAAGCAGAGAAAGCTGGCATGCATGATCTGGTTAAAGAGAAAAAGAAGAATCCTAAGTGGCAGTTCTGGTGGTGAATCGTTTCTGATAGGTTTATTAGGTCGAAGCCATTATTTTGCGATAGTGTAGGTGTAATAAAACAGCGATTTTTGTATTTTTGTAGTTCTAAAATAAGTTTAAATATTTATTATAAACAATTTAACCCTTGATTTCTGTGGAGATGTAGGTGTAAAAATTAAGGTTAAGTTTATATAGATGTCTAGGTTAAATACTAAAATGTTCCTGCAAAAAAGGGTGATTAATGGCATTACTTATACTTACTTAGACCATAGTTTTCGCATCGGAAACAAAGTTAAAAAGATTTCTTTGATTTTGGATAAGAATAAACAAGATTATAATGAGAAAGTTATTGAGAAGGTCGCTATTGCCCGAGCAGCATATTTCACTAAAAACTTTCAGGCTTATTTTACAGAAGAAGAGATAGTCCAGATTGAAACTGAAAAGCTCTTTTACCAGATTTTCTTTAATTCATTAGACAAAAAATTTCAAGAAGAAATCTTCAAGGAATTTCTGTGTTTGTTTTTAGCTAATAGCATGGAATTAGAAGGCTCAACCATAACTCCCCAGCTAGCAGAAAACATTGACCACAACAAAAAGATAGTTTTGCCCGAATCAGAAGTGAAACTGTATAATAACTCCAAGAGTGCTTTCTTAGAGATGATGAACTCCGAACTAAGGTCGGTAATTCAGTTTAAAAGATTTCACCAATCAATCTTTCAGGGAATCTATTCAGAAGCGGGAAACTTCAAGAAAATGCCTAATACTTTTGGCTATACAGAAAAAGCGAAAACGGCTCAGCCTAAAGATGTAAGGCCAGAATTGAAAAATATTTTGGATAATTATCAAGCTAAAGAAGTATATTCATTTCTTAAACCATTATTATTTCACCTCAATTACCAAAAAGTCCATCCTTTTGCTGATGGAAACAGCAGATTAGGAAGAATTATATTAGTGGCCCAGATGCTTAAATTGAATTACCCCCCCTTAATCTTTAAAGGAGATATGAGTTTTCAAATCCGGGAGACTTTGATAGAATACATTAACCATAACCACTTAGATTTCTGTAAGCTGTGTTTGGAGCAGTATTTACAAACTTCCAAAAAATTCTGGAGGCCGATGATTAAGAAGTATTTGTATTGATGGTCTCCTTAGCATTCAATGGCAGGATAACCCTCTTTGCAGTAAAAGAGGTGAATGGCAGTTCTGGTGGTAGATTTCAAACTTTTAACAGAAAGGTTTTTATATTAACCCCATATTAACACCATATTAATGAGGTATTAGGAATGGTACAAGCGATTATAAATATAAACGAACATGCTAATCAAGTGCTAAACATAGTCAAGGCTAAATTCTCTCTGAAAGATAAAAGTGAAGCAATCGAGATAATGGCACAACAGTATGAAGAAGAAGTTTTAGAACCAGAATTAAGACCCGAATATGTAGAAAAAGCCAAAAGAATCATGCAACAGAAGGCAATTCCTATCGGAAGCATCAATGACTTAAGAAAGAGGCACAAGTAATGTATTCTTTGAGTATTAAGCCCGAGTTAGACAAGACCTTAGAAAAATTGTTTAAGAAAGATAGACTAACTTGGGAAATAGTCCTGAAGAAAGCAGAAGAGATTCTACAAAACCCCCAACATTACAAAAACTTGAGAGCGCCGTTGCAAAAATGGAAGAGGGTACACATAAGTGGAAGTTTTGTGCTGGCTTTTTCTGTAGACGAAAATACTAAAACTGTAACCCTAGAAGATTTTGATCATCATGATGAGATTTACAAGCATTAGATAAGTGGCAGTTCTGATGGTAAGAGGTTTATTAAAATGTTTATGATAACAATCTTTTGCTAAACTATAGACTCCACTTAAAAATACGCCGCTCCAAACAGCTCCGATTATACCTGTTGGCGCATACACAAATAGAATTTCTATTGGCCAGATATGGAAATCTACATAATTTGAAAATGCTATATAACTTCCACCAAGAGCAAAATTTCCTGCGGCCATAGCTGCACCATATTTTACTCTATCTGGAGGATTATTCATTCCTGACCAATGTTCAATCTTCTGTTCTAAATTAGAATGTTTCATTTATCATCCTTAAAATATCCTCTTTCGGCAATACAATTAAATGCATCTCTCCACATATAATGAAATTTAAAGTCTTCTTTTTTTATTCCCAATTTATCTCTCCTTCTTTTCGCTTCTTTAACAAAATCAATTGATGCACCTGAGAAAAATAAACTAGAAACAGTATAACCTACTGCCATAAAAATTCCCCAATAAAGTATTTTATCAGTTTCATTAGTCTGTTGTAATGCAGTCCCACAACTCATTTTAGAATATAACACGTTATATTCTTCTAATTCCCGATGATTATAAGGATCTGATTTTTTGTTGTAAGCAAAACCCTTATCTACAAGTCTTTTAACCCTCTTTTCTAAATTGGGAGGATTGCGAAATTCAAAATTTTCTTGAAGAGTGATACAGGGTTCTCGGTATTCGATATTTGGGATAGATGTTAATTTGTAAATTGTGTTAACTCCGGTGTACGCACTCATTCCTATACAGGCAGTAGATACGTACAGACATAGTGCACTAACTTTAATACCAAATTTACTCATTTTTTATCTCCATTAGCAGTACAATATTCCACAAAATCAGAACAATCACCTAAAGCACGAAAAAGGTGATATAAATTATTGGAACGAGCATTACATTCTCCATTTTCCCACCTTCGAATAGAATTTTGGTGAACTCCGACTAATTTTCCGAGTTCATCCTGAGTATATCCTAATGTTGATCTTTTAAAACTAAGATATTCACCCACCTTCTTCCTACCTAACTCGGTCTTGCTTAAATGGTCATAAGTAAGCTTAATTTTATCTAAAGAACCAAGTATTATTTCTGTTGCAGGTACTGATTGTTCGAATCTTTCAACTATGCCTTCCAAACCACCTAATATCTGCTGTTTTTGGTTAGAATCTAACAAATTAAATCTTTCTCGAAGATAGATGAAATATGTATCAAATGCGGTAAATTGGGTTTCTTGCAAAAGTTTTTTTACTTGTATAATTGATTTCATTTTTTAACCTTCATTTGAATTTTTAAACAACCCAGAAACCAAACACTAACTTCGCTACTTTCTTTATAATAAATACCATCCCCTCCGGGGGTCGTACTTAGAAAAGTTAATAAATAAAGCAAGAATTTAAGATTAAAATGGATCCAAAAATGCTGCAAGAGATCGGTCTCACTACTGGAGAAACTAAAGTATATCTGGCTCTAATCTCCTTGGGAATGACTAAAACCGGACCACTAGCTAAGAAAGCGGAAGTCTCTTCCTCTAAAGTATACAAGATTTTAGACAGATTAATCCAAAAGGGATTGGTCGGACATGTGTTGAAAGGAAAAATAAAATTTTTCCAAGCATTAGAACCAAAAAGAGTGGTAGATTACTTGGAAAAGAAAGAACAAGACATTAGGGAGAAGAAGGATTTGATGCAAAAGATTCTTCCGCAATTAGAGTTAGAAAGAAAAATGTCTGGGAAGAAGAGTGAAGCGGTTATTTATGATGGATTAAAAGCTATTAAAAACTTTTATTTAGGAATCCTTAATGAACTTAAAGCTGGAGAAACGTATTTTGTCTTAGGAGCCACCTACGGAGAACCGGAAAAGTTAGGAATTAAAGAATTCTTCCAGAATTATCATACTCAAAGAGCGCAAAAGAAAATTAAAGTAAAAATGCTTGCCAACTACGACACCAAAGGAAGTTTAGTTAGTGCTACGGCTACTCATTCAGAGATAAAATTTCTCCCTCAATATTTAATAACTAACATGACTATTCTTTTCTACCATCACAAAGCGTTTATCTTCTTTTTAACGGAAGAACCTATTGGCTTCTTGATGGAAAACGAAGAAGCGGTAAAATCCTTTCAAAAATACTTCGATACGTTTTGGAAGATCGCCAAAAACTAGCCGAAAAGTATATCAAACCCATATCTTTCATGAGATTATGACTAAAAATAATCATCCCTTAATGAAATACTTTGGAATTATCTCAGAGGAAGAAGGAGAAGCTATGCTAAAGACTTTAAAGGAGATAAAAGCAAAAAACATTAAGCTAACAAAAGCTAAACTAAAAAGAGAGGGGTTTATTTAACTAGTAAACAATCTATACTTCTCCTTGCCTTCCAATTCAGCCAAGATTCTTTTAACTACTGCTGCTTTGGGGTCAGGAAGTAATTTCACGCGTTCCTTAAGGTCATCAAAGCTTTCAAATAACTTAACTTTGCGTGCTTCCAGTACTTCCCACATGTGTTTCTTGCCAAAGCCAGGAATCAACTCTAGTTGATGCATTCTCATGCTTAAAGGCTGAGCTTTATTAAAAAACTCAATAAAACGGGTCTCGTTTTGGTTAATTAAAGCTTCAATAGCATGAGGCAACTCGTTTCTAGCCGTACCGGTAAGCTTCTCCAAGGGAATACGACCTTTAATATGATGTATTTCGTCTCGTTTACCTTCACCGATGTACACTTCTTCCAAAGCTCTTACTCCCACCCCTTTCTTAGGAATCAATTCTAATATAGTCAGATGTTCAATTCCCAGAGCTTGCACTATGGGTAGTTTCATGGCCCCTTCTTCAAAAGGATAGCCGTGTTCCAGATAGTCGAGCACGATGGCCCGTTCCTCCTTCACCATTGACTTCATTGATTCCATTTCTAATCAGTATTATTCTAGTATTAATAAAAATTGCGCTTTATTTAAGTAGAATACAGTACCACACCTCTTCTTTATTCTTTCACAAATTTAGAAACTACTTCTACAATACTATCCTGATCTTTCTTGGATAGGGTTAAATTGTAAGCCTGGATGATTACTTTAAGATCGTTAGTATTTTTAGGTAAAAAGTCCACAATTTTAGCCGAAATCTCTTCCTTTAACCTGGTTACTCCTAATTCATTTAACTTTTTCAACAAATCTTCTCTTTTAGGATTAGAAAGGGGTGGAAAAGCGTCCAAATAATCTTTAGTTTTATTAGATAAAAAGTTTAGTTGTTCATCCCGCTTCTCTAAATCGTGTAAAACCAACTTTACTTCACTTAAAGACAAAGCTTTCTGTTCCACAAATTGAGGGTTGGGCATGTGTTTACTCCTTTTTTTATTCCTGTTTTTTAAGATGGATGGGATGAACGAATACTTTCTTTTCCTTATCGTGATCTTTAATCTGTACGGCATAACAATCTCCGCGCTTTCCTACTACCATTCCGGTCAAACCTTGAAAACGGGGAAAAAATCTTCCGTGCAATAGATTAGACTGAATTTTCAAACCGACCTTATCTCCATCTTTGAACTCCTGAAAATAGCGGCTTAAAGAAATTTTACCCTTCTCACGATAGTGTAACCTCAGCTTTTGTCTGGATTTTCTTAAAAATGAACCTACTCTTCTTCCCATATTTAACTTAATTCAAAGGTTTATTTATAAAGATTACGGTAGGGTTTGATTAGTAGAAAATGTCGCGGCTGGTATCCAAACGGAAAGCCTTTTATTATAACCTTTCTTTTTAGAAGGTTATGCCCACCTTTTACTCCGAGATAATTGCACAACTTAAAAATAAAAAGCTTTCTGAGAAGCAGTTTGCTAAATTAAAATTCCAACTCTCAGACAAATACAAGTTAAGAGATGTCCCCACATTAATTCAAATTCTCTTGCATTGTAACGAAAAAGATTTCATAAAATTACAAAAAATACTGCTCAGCAAACCGATACGGAGCATCTCCGGAGTAGCCCCCGTAGCGATTATGACCAAACCTTTTCCCTGTCCGCACGGTAAATGTATTATGTGTCCGGGAGGAGTAGATTCTATTTTTGGAAATGTGCCTCAATCTTATACTGGAACTGAACCGGCCACCATGCGCGGAATCAGAAATAATTTTGATCCTTATCTGCAAGTGATGAACCGCTTGGAACAATATGTTATTCAGGGACATAATGCCGAAAAAGTAGAATTAATTATTATGGGAGGAACTTTTCCCAGCTTTCCTCTAGATTACCAAGAAGAATTCATCAAGTATGCCTACAAGGCCATGAACGATTTCTCTAAGTTATTTCACAAAAAAAATAAAAAAATTCATTGAACAGAATAATTAAGCAATTTAAGTGCAGC
>JBBSWE010000040.1:6655-9787 GCA_038046445.1 Nanobdellota archaeon
AAGAATTAGATTATCTTGAATTCAAACAGTTCTTTGAGCTGCCCGCGGATATTGAAGACGAAGAGAGAACCAAACGCTTGCAGAAAAAATTATTACAACATAAGAAAAGTTGTAAATTACTGGCAGAACAAAAGAAGAATGAAACTTCTCACATTCGCTGTGTGGCCCTGTGCATCGAAACTCGCCCGGATTATGGTAAATTAGAACAGGGAAACCAAATGTTAAAATTAGGATGTACGCGAGTAGAATTGGGTATCCAAAGTGTGTATGAAGAAACTCTAAAAAGAATTCAACGCGGACATACTGCTAAGGATACTATCGAATCAATCAGAATCTTGCGCGATTTAGGATTTAAAGTAGCCGGACATTATATGCCTGGACTTCCGGGATTGAACGCAAAGAAAGATTTGGAAGGGATGAAAAGATTGTTTTCAGATTCAGATTATCGTCCAGATATGCTGAAACTCTATCCCTGTATGGTGGCTAAAGGAACCAAGTTATATGAAGAATATCAACAGGGAAAGTTTAAACCCTTAAATGCGGATAAAGCGGCTAAATTGATTTCTCAGTTCAAATCTTTCGTGCCGGAGTACTGCCGGATCATGCGCATCCAACGCGATATCCCTACCAAACAGTTAGCAGCAGGAGTAGAGATGACTAATCTGCGCCAATATTTGCAGCAGAAATATCCGATTACTTGTAGATGTATCCGCTGTCGCGAGCCTAAGAACCAACCAATCTCTTGGAAAGATGTAAAAATAAAAGTGCTGAAGTATGAAGCTTCACAAGGGAAAGAATTTTTTATTTCTGCCGAAGATACTAAGAATGATTTATTGATCGGATTTCTGCGCTTGCGTTTTCCCAGCCAATCTTTACGGCCAGAGATTACTTCCGATAGCGCTTTGGTGCGAGAATTACATGTTTATGGCACTGCTACGGCCATTGGAGAAGAAGGAAGTGTCCAACATCGTGGGTGGGGTCGGAAGCTGATGCAGAAAGCAGAAGAAATCGCTCTCCAGAACGGAAAAGAAAAGATGGTGATAATTTCGGGAGTGGGAGTAAGAGAATACTACCGAAGATTAAAGTATAAACTAGAAGGACCTTATATGACAAAAAATATTAAAAAATGAAGTAAAAAATTACTTCTTCTTTTCCTGTCCTTTCTTCCAAGTCAGAGCAATCCAGACCACGATAACCAAGAGGATGATTATTCCTACCACCCAAGGCCAAGTGGAAGTTTTCTCTGGAACCACTGCCGGTGCTTCTTCGATTAAACCAGGAGTAGTAACTGCTGGTTCCGCCTTGACTGGGGGTGTAGTGGTAGTTGCTGGAGCTGTCACTGCGGCAGTTTTCTGACCCACCACAAAGTAGCTGAATCCGGGCGTAGGCGCAGAATAATAAACATACTTCTCATCTTCTTTAGCAAACGAGGTAGTTAATTCATTCCATTTTCCTCCCGCATACCTAAACAAAGCTACATTAAACTTATCCACTTTGTTGCTGTTTAACCAGGCTTTTTCCACTTTAACATTTAATTTAGCATCACTGATACTCCCTTCTTTAAACGCTACTTCGTTCTTCTTTACTTCTATGTACTGATAGGCTTTATTAGCAAAGGCCGGAGTAGAAGAAGGCAAGTCCGTCTTTTCTATTCGACTTACTTT
The DNA here is from genome assembly GCA_038046445.1 of Nanobdellota archaeon. GTDB lineage: Archaea > Nanobdellota > Nanobdellia > Woesearchaeales > GW2011-AR9 > JACRPH01. The sequence continues at coordinate 8,320 of JBBSWE010000040.1, forward strand.
TACCCAAGCGCCATAGACATTTTCGTTCACTTTAAACTCTACTTTAGTAACCGTCATACCATCCTTAGCCGCTTCTACTGTTGCCGTTTCTCCTTTGTTGATGGAAGTCCAGGTTTTCTGTTCAAACTGACCAGCAACACTAGTGGGTACACCCGCTGCTGCTCCGCCTGCTCCGCCACCGCCACTGCTAGAACTGGTGGAACTACTGGAAGTAGCCCAAGTTCTAAACCCAGCTGTAGTTGAATTCAAATTTCCTGCTAAATCATAACACCTTATTGTTGCAGTATATTCGGTATTGGCAACTAATCCACTTAAATTAGCGGTGTATTGTCCAGAAACCAAAGTAAAGTTTCCTGAACCTGCCCCACTGTAATTACAGAAATCAACGGCAGATATACTATCACTGGCACTCGTAGTTAAAGTTACACCAGTAGTGCTATAGCCGGAAACGTTAGTTGGCACCAGGACTGGATTAATTTGATCCATATAAACCGTAAATACCGTGGAAGTGTTAGTTCTGCTGGAATTATCCCAAGTAGTTAGGTTAATGTAGTATGTTCCATTACTCACTGCCGCATAACTCAAAACCTGAGAGTTATTATTAACCGTATCATTCCATGTTGCTACCAGTGCCGGAGTAGAATTGTATACCCTTAAAGTCCAATTCTTAAGATTGGTATCGCTCATGGTAAAGTTAATTCTTAAGGTATTATTAGTAGTGCCATCACCGGAAGTAGTCAAATCATTCACCCAAGCAATACCTCCGGCTGGATTGGTTAAATCGGTTATCAAAGTATAAACCGGACTTTGACCAAGATTGGACACGGGATCAGTACAATTAACATACCAAGTGCGGATTCCCTCGCCAAGAGAAAGAGTGGTATTAATATTAGTATCAGTGTTATTCTGGACGGTACTATTTGTAAGCTGAGCTGTGCCATTTAAGTATAAAGTACAACTGGCATTGAGAGACAGAGTATCGTTGAATTTAAATGCAAATACCGGTGTAGCACTATTATTGTAATAGCTGTCCGTAGGAGTTAACAAAGAAAGTACTGGAAGAGTCTGGTCAACATACACCGTGAAAGAGGTTATAGTGGAACGGGTAGAGTTGTCAATTACAGTTAAATTAACTTGGTAACTTCCATTAATTACCGCAGCATAACTTAATGCCTGTGAAGTGTTGGCAATACTGTCATTCCAAGTTGCTACAAGTACTGGAGTAGAATTATACACCGATAAAGTCCAGTTTTTAATGTTAGTATCAGTAGCACTAAAATTAATCCTTAAAGTGTTATTTGAAGTATATCCACCGGTAGTAGTTAAGCCATTTACGGAAGTAATAGTTGATGTCGGATTAGTTAAATCGGTTATCAAAGTAAACGTCGAACTGACGTTAATATTACTTGCTAAATCAGTACAATTAACATACCAAGTGCGGATTCCCTCGCCAAGAGAAAGAGTGGTA
>JBBSWE010000040.1:9887-15354 GCA_038046445.1 Nanobdellota archaeon
TGAGAGACAGAGTATCGTTGAATTTAAATGCAAATACCGGTGTAGCACTATTATTCCAAGTATAATTAGTTGGAGTTACAAGATTAATTCCCATCGAGGTTGGATCATAATTAAAGGTATAGGTGGTAGAATTTTCACTATATAAACCCGTAACATTAGTACAAGTAACGTTCCAAGTATTTCTTCCAGAAGGTATAGGATAAGAAGAATTAGAAGCATTAAAATTGGTATTGTTAGCGATAGTAAGGGAACGATTAACAATTTCCGAAGGACCCTCAAGCATCCACAAGGTACAATTTACTGCACCTACGCCGCTGGTGTTTACAGCTGGACCGGTATAATTATACACAAACCCTAACCCTTGAGAAAAATTGGCACTAATCCAAGCATTATCCGCCGGATAGATCAGATTTACCGTAGCACTTGCCGCAAACGCAAATAAGCCCATTAAAGCTAATCCTAATGTCAAAAGAAATATTTTTTTGTTATCCATCTTCACCAACCTCTTTTTTGAAACCGAATATTCATGATTATACTCTACTTCTTATGCTTAGGAAAATAAAAGAGTATATAAAGGTTTCTTTTTCTAGAACATAGTTCCAGCTTCAAAACAACCCCTAAAAACGATCATTGTTCCTGAGAAACAAGTGTTAAATGAAACTCAAAAAAGAAAAATAAAAAATTACTTCCTCTTTTTCTGGCCTTTCTTCCAAGTTAGAGCAATCCAGACTATGATGATCAAGAAGATTGCCACTCCTACCACCCAAAGCCAAGTAGAAGAAGATTCTGGAACTACTGCCTGTGCTTCTTCAATCAAACTGGGTTCGGAAACTGCTGATTCTGCAACCTTAGGAGCAGTTACTGGAGCTGCTGCTGTTACTGCTTTTTGACCGATAATAAAGTAACTGAATCCAGGAGTACTAGCAGCATAATGGATGTAAGTCCCATCATCTGTTCCTACCGTTGTTTTAAGTTCAGTCCATTTCCCGCCAACATAGCGGTACAAAGCCACACCTTCTTTAGTCAACTTATTATCCGTCAGCCAGGATTTCTTAACCTTAAAATCAATTTTAGCTTCTTTCAGAAGTTCATCTTTTAGTGTCGGTCCTTTAGTAACCTCTACATACTTATACACTTTTTGATCAAACTTTTTAACCTCACTAGGCAAACTGTCCAGCTTAGCCACTTTCAACCACACTCCCTGAGCGGTCTGGGTCAACCCAAAAGATACCCCCGTCACTCCGATTTCTCCATTCGTAATTGGAACGGTCGCCGTTTCTCCCGCGTTAATTGAAATCCAGGTTTTCTGCTCAAACTGTCCCACCACAGTCGTAGGAACACCCGCAGCTGCTCCGCCTGCTCCGCCACCGCCACTGCTAGAACTGGTAGAACTACTGGCAGACGTACAACTTTGTGATAAAGCTAATCGGTCAGCAGTAGTGCCGCAATTGCTGGCATCGGTTGCAGTTCTTGTCTGCAAATTATCAGTGCAGGTAGACCAAGTGGAGTAACTCCAATTTTCCACACAGGTTAAATTAAGCTGTAAGTTCAGCAAAGTAGTAAACCCACTGATATTATAAGTCAAATTCCAGAAAGTAGAATTGGAATCCCTTTTAGTAATGTTTATCCGATACTGATGCACAGTTACCGCACTGCCGTTGTACAAAGTGAAATTGTAATCCCAATGTACGGTATTATTGGTGCCGTTAAGTAACCAATCGGAGTTATTATACTTAAAAATACTAAAGTTCATAACATTACTTATCGATACCGTACTATTCATGGTAATGTTGTGTAAAGTGGTAGCTAAAGTATAATTACTATTGGTAACGTTAATGTAAACGGTGCAGTTATAAGTGCAAGGAATTTGAGTTAAAGTGGTATTTATGGAAACGTTGCCGGCGGAAAAAGTGTTGACTAATGGACCGATACCGGAGAAGTGCGGAATCCTCAACCAAATCATGCGGTTGGTTACGTTGATGTGGCAATCAGCAAGAGGATTAGTAAGGCTACAACTTACTCCCCCTAATGAAGTGTTAAACCAGCTGCTGTTAAAAGCAGAATAATCCCCATTAGCTACAGTACTATAATTTTCTGCGTTCGGTGCACCGCTAGAGTTCCAGATACGATTCCAATTCTGGTCGTACAAATGGCTTAAAACAATGCTGATGGGAGCATTGGTATCCACATTGGAACCGTAGGGAATACCAATTAGCACCCAATCATAAATCTCCGGACCCATGCTTCCAAATCTCCAGACGGAATCTAAATCTGCTCCGCTGCTCGATTGATTGGCACTGCTGTCGAACAAGGCATCTGGAGGGCCGGAAGCAAGCAAGTCCACATTGATATATTTTACCGTAATGTTGTTGCTTTTCATTCTCATCATGAAATCTATCTTTCCCCCACCCATAATTATTGTAAGTGGATTGAAAGCGTCAAACTGGGTTGAATCTAGCAAAGAACAGCTGGCATTGGGATAAGGAACACTGCAAAAAGCATCACTTTTATACATTCCGATTTCCAGATTAGAACCAGCAATGGCGTCTGCAGAATCAATCTCACCGGGATTAAATTGAGTCAGATTAATACTGACCGTTCCAGAAGATAAATCACTAGCAGCAAAACTTGTTTTTTTAGGCGCAGCATAAGGAGAATAAATATTAACTTCTTTCACACTGGCATTTAACAAGGGCAGATAAACTCCACTGCTGTTGATATTGCTCATAATTTTAAATGAAGAACAGTTAGTACAAACGGAAGTATAATCTAATGCTGTTTCCGTATTACCCGCAGCAATCGCTGAACCGTTGCTTAAGATTTGAAAGTTAAACATTTTAGTAACTATATTTACATTTTCTCCTTGAGCTGGTAAAGAAATGGTAGATAAACTTCCAACTAATGGTTTTAAATCCAAACCAAAATTTCCTACTTCAGTAGCTGCATCGGTTAAAGAAATATTCCTAAAAGAGCCGTAATAGACTCCATTCTTTACTGCAGTAGCAAAAAGTAATACTTTTATTCCCATGGCGGCTCCAGGAAGAGTAATATTATAAATACCGGTATTGTTATTGAAAACATCAGTACCGCCAGTCCAGGCACTCATGTTATAAGGCAAGGGATGATTTAAAGAAACCATATCCGCTCCTGATTCGAGTAAGTAAGGAATGATTACCAAACTCTGGAAACTATTAGCGCTGTTAAAAGTAACATTTCCAGAAACTTTTCGAAGAGTATTAGAAGCGTTGAATTTAAGATCAATATGGTTATCACTGCTGGTTTGGTAAGTGCTATTTAAAGATATGTTAGTTAATTCATAACCGATAGGAAAAGATTGGTTCGGAAAGATCATGATAGAATAATTTCTGTCTGCAGGAAAACTGACATTAACGTTAATCGCTAGACCGGAATCAAAATTGGTAGATACAGGATATCCTAACTTGGTATCTTTCACCATATAATTAAAGTAAATGGGGCTTCCGGTAGCGTTGACAGCGGTAATATTAAGATTAATACTCGGCTTAAGATAAAAATTTACTGAGCTTAAAGTACTGAACTCGTCATAAGGGAAATCCGGTAAAGTTTGTCCGGTTAAATTAACGTCTACGCCTGTCCCAGAAAATTTTCTCAAAACCGGTTTGAAACTATAAGCGTTACTGCAATAAGTATTGTTGATAGTCATATTAAAATTTCCGGAGCCGTTACTTAATGTAGACAAGATTAAAGTAGGATTCAGACTCGGCTGCGCATAGATGTAAAGACTGACATTAGTAACATTTATCGCCGAACCGGTAGAATTGTAAACCACTCCAGTAAAATTAAAACTAGCAGTTACACTTAATGCCAAAATCGCTACAAAAATCAAAGATATTAATAAAAATGTTCTACCCGTATGTTTTACCATTTCCCCACCAACCTCTTTTTTTAATTTAAATATAAATTACTAACAGCGATAAGTAAAAAGAACAGGTATTTAAATCTTTCTTGTTCCAGAACATAGTTCTAGCTTGAAAACAGCCTCTGAAAACCAAAAAAAGTACTAACGCATTAGGTAATTGTGCCAACAAACATAATTTTTATATATCCTTAACGCTTGTCTCGGATAACCATGCCAAATATGAAGCGCTTTACTTTGGAAACTTTCCCGCTGCAGGATAAGACCGTCTTGGTAAGGGTAGATTATAATGTTCCGCTACAAAACGGAAAAGTTACAGATAATTCTAAAATTGAAGCGAGTCTGCTCACTATCAAGTATCTGCTCAGCCAAAACTGTAAAATAATCTTGATGACCCATCTGGGCGATCCGAAAGGAAAAGTAGTATTAGAACTGAAAACCAATCCATTGGCGGAAGAATTGCAAAAGCTGTTACCACATAATAAAATCATTAAATTAAACGAATGTATGGGTAAAGAGATCAAAGAAGAAATTAAAAATGCTCTTCCCGGACAGATTTTGTTGTTAGAAAATTTACGCTTTCATCCGGAAGAGGAAAAGAACGACATTCTATTTGCCCAATCTTTAGCTAGTTTAGCCGAAGTGTATGTTAATGATGCTTTTGCGGTCGCTCATCGTAATCATGCTTCCGTCTCTGCGATTGCCCAATACCTTCCCGCCGTTTCTGGTCATTTGATGGAAGAAGAGATTACTCATTTGAATCAAGCTTTTTCTAAAGTTCGTCCGGCAGTATGGCCGATGGGAGGAGCAAAGTTGGATAAGATTGATTTAATCAACCAAGCTTTGAAGCGAGCCGACTACTTATTAATCGGAGGAGCACTAGCTTTTACTTTTCTTAAAGCTCGAGGAATAAATGTAGGCATGTCTAAAGTAGACCTAGCTTCCGTACCTTTGGCCCAGCAGATTCTAAAGAAACACCGGGATAAAATTATCTTGCCAATAGATTTTGTTGTAGTGAATGAATTTAAAATGCGGGCGAAATCTTTTATGGTTCCATATAATGGAATCGGAAATGGGCAAATGGCTCTGGATATCGGTCCAAAGACTATCAAATCATTCGAACAGTATTTGAGAAGAGCGGAAGTAATCGTCTGGAACGGCCCCTTGGGCTACTTCGAATGGGCTAAATTCGCGCAAGGAACGAAAGAAATTGGAAGGTTCTTAGGAGAAGTGAATTGCATCAAGATTGCCGGAGGAGGAGAAACTTCTGCAGCGATTCACAAATTTAAGTTAAGTCATAATTTCACTCATGTTTCTACTGGTGGTGGAGCTTCTTTAGATTTCTTATCGGGGAAGAAGATGCTAGGGATAGATGCTTTGCAGGAGAATTATAGAAAAAGACATAACGAGATTAAATAAAAGTCTTTTTCTTATATCAAATGTACCTGCGTGACAACTTAGGTCATTTGACATATAAGATGTGGAAAAACAAGTAAATATTTAATCCAAAAAATATTACTAAATCACCACTTCCACGTCCTTCCCGAAATAATCCTTAGCCAGAGATTCAAA
>JBBSWE010000041.1:0-7710 GCA_038046445.1 Nanobdellota archaeon
ACCATCTTGTCGTTATGTTTCGATAACGTTAATCTTTTTCTAAATCAATCAGCTTCTTTTCCTGCAAATCATAATGGGCATGAGAGAATATTTCGTTTTTCTTAATCTCTTTGTTTTGACACAATATCCTTTTTTGGTAAGCATAAGCATCCGCTTTCAAGTAGGTTCCAGGATAAACAATCAACCTCCAGCCATCGACAGGTGTTAGAGTGTGAGGTAAAGGTATGAGCTTCTGGCGGAGAAGATGAGTAATAACAATCTCTTCCAAAAGAAAGTTCAGATTAGCCTCGCTTTTTTCCCTCTCTCCTAAGTCTTCCTCAAGAATCTTTTGAAATTCCTTGTCTTCTGGGTATAATTTCTTTAGCTTAGCGAATACTTCCTGAAACTTCTCGGCATTGGCCAATAAATGATCCCAGGTCTCAAAATGAAACGCTTGAGGAACAAATTCTCTTTTCTTCAAAATAAGATTCCAAAGTCTATTTTTATGGTTGATAATTTGGTTAAGAGTTTTTTCTCGCACTTTTAGGGCAGTTTCTTCACTATTCATATATAATCCATTGGTGTATAGGAATATTACATCTAAGGATATTTTTGAAATTTTCTTATTGAAGAAGTGCAAATCTGTGTAGATTTTATCCGGATTTTGTCCCTTCTGCAGGCGGCTCATAGAAAGGGGGAAGACCAAATAACCATTTTCAGGAAGCTTATTAAGGTCAAAATTATTAGCCATGATGAGTAAAAGTGATACGCATTTATTTATCTTTCGCACAACTGCACAATATCACTAACTTCATGTTTCATTCCAATCTTATATCCAGAAACTTTAGCTAACTCTTCCGCAAATTGTTGTACTTCTTCCCAATAAGGAATGTTTTCTTTGGTCATCCTTCTACAAGACATGCCTAAAAAGCTATATCCTTTCACTTCAATGAAATGTGGCTGCATCAATTTGATATAAGGCAGAAATTCTTTGGCCTTATCCATATTCATCCCCTTAATTGCCGTCATCCTCATAATAGTTTTAGTCTTATTCTTAATAGTAAAAAGATATTTCATGCTCTCTTGCATCAAATCCCAAGTTTCTGGGATAACCGGATTGTTCAACTTTTTGTGAGAAGGGAAATCGTATGCTTGCAAAGAAAGGTAAGTATTGGTAGGATAATGTTTAGATCCCGTTCCGATTCTTTTCAACATCTCTGGCACAGTACCGTTAGTCACTAAAAATACGGTGCGAAAGTTAAAATCATCAAAGAAAGAATCAATCAATTCTGGTAATCTCGGATATAGACAAGGCTCTCCGGTTAAAGAGATGGCCGCATGATCGGGGACAAGATATTTTTGGAATTCTAATTTCTTTTCTTTGACGTTCTCTCTTCCCCCAAAACCGATCATCAACCTTTCTCTTCCATAGATACAACCTTTGATAATTTCTTTGGGATCATCAGCTTCTCCTTCCCATCGAGGAGCGAACAAAGTAGTGTCTCTCCAGCAATGCAGGCAGCGATGGTTACAAGTAATCATCGGAGTCATCTCTAAGCAGTTGCCGGTATGGATACCATAAAATTCCTGCTTGTAGCACACCCTTCCTTTTCGGATACATTCTTTGGTCCAATGACAGATCTTGACAGCGGAATGTCTGCCCACTAAACGATACTGTTGTGTAAGTGCCTTAGATTTTTGAGTGGAAGTGAGCATGGGAGACTATTCTTGAGAATATTTTAAAAATTTATGGGAAGAAATCAAGCCGCTGTGCGAAGAGAGTCAATATGCGCTTTATATCGTTCATCTTTCCTATAAAAGTCAAGGGCTATTCCTGCTGCGATCTGGTCGGCGGAAAACTCCAATACCCTAAACTTACTATGTATCCCTTTCAATCCAGGTACGTCTTCCTCATATTCTTTTAGTTGTTCCAATAAAGGAGGAAAGTAAGGGACGCTGTCCGAAACCACAAACCGGTCTATATATCTATGCTTCAACCTTCTTAAGTCAGGAGTACGAATGTGACTGCAATAGAGATGGAACTCGGAAGAGTATCTTGTTCCATGTCCTTCTGGATTCTCTTCTAAAAATTTTATTTGTCTCAGTAGAGAGTCCTGACGCTGATCGTCTAATTCTCCTGCTTGCTTCCTTAATGAAGCGATGTAACTCTTGTAATTTTCTTCCCTACTTTGATCACCATCGCTGGTGAAGACGTCCGCTCTAATTCCCTTGTTATAGATCTCAATCTCGTCCTTTCTTGCTTTGGCTTCTGTGTTCGCGGTTCCTCCGCTGTTGAGCTTATCATCCATGTTAAGGATAGTAACTTCTAATCTGGTCTTATGAGGATCGATTCCTCGGTCGATTATCCTTGTAGTAATTCGATCTAAGTAGTCGAACAAAGAGTCCCCTTGATTCCTTTCTGTGTCTCCCTCGCCGAAACGTGCTTTTTGAGAAGTTATTCGGCTAAGGCCGTAATGGCATGCTACCTCCTCTGTAGCTCTTAAAGCGCCTTGATCAGAACAGTTTATTACGACGAGGTTTTTTGCCAGCTCTTCTTCAAGACTGAATTTTCTTCCTGTTTGGACGATGGTCTCTCTTATTAAGGGATCAAAGGGGCGGAAGTAGTCGCTGCCTAAATTCAACCCGGAAAAAATCTCTTCCAGACGAACCATTTCTCCGTTAAAAGTAACATAGGATTGAGGATTCACATCAATAATGTTCATTACCGGAATTTCAGTTGTTAGAGAGCGAGCATGTTTTAACACATCATGAGGAGCATGGAAATGCATTGCTACCCAACCAGAAATTCCGTTTTGCCTATAGAACATAACTGTCTGAGCTAAAGTATTGGATTCATCCAATCCTTCTCCGGCATACTTAGCAGCATTATGGCTCCATTCATAACTGCTTTTAGGAGAGGCTAACACTACCGACTCAGCTCCATATCTTTTGGCGCGGTCAGCTAAAATTAAGACTTTTCTGATGTCATGGTCAGGAATGGAACGCAGAGCCGCATATTTTTTCTCTCCTCCCGTGTCTACTACTCCTCTGAAGCGGGCGAGGTGGTCTTCTAACCTTAGAAAAGTATTACCGAACATTCCAGCTAGTTCAGGTTCTTGGTTGATTCTCCATTGAATCTCTTTTAAAGTCTTTTCTAAATCTCTGGCCCAAAATTCTAAAGTATCATCATAGGTTCTTGTTCTTTGAACAATGTAGGCATGGGCACCATGATAAATTCTCTCTGCACTTTCTACCCCGCATTTTGATCCCAACTCATTATCTCTATAAGCGCCAAGAATGGAAACCGTTTTAGTCTGGCCAGACCAAGAATGTTTTTCGTTTTCCGGAGGCAGCTCTGAATCAAGATGATATTTTTCCTTCAGAATCTCCTGTACTCTTTCAGCTAAAGGCCGAGAAGTCCTCCCAAAACCTAACAGAACCACTTTTTTACTTTGTGTTGGTTGAAATTCTGCCATTCATAGCCAATTCAGTTAGAACCCCTATTTAAAAACTTCTATACTTCAGTATAAACTTAAAATCCCCCAAAAATCTTATAAAACCCACTAAGAACAAGCTTAAAATGGTCAACCAGGAAGAATTACAACAGAAGTATGCTCAATTTCAAATGATCCAACAGCAGTTGGAAGAAGTGAATCGAGCGCAAGAATCGGCACAAGAACAGAGAGCAGAATTAGATATTTCCATCAAAGCAGTAGAAGAAATTACCAAAACCCCTCCGGGGAATGAATTTCTCGCTCCTTTAGCCAACGGCATTTTTCTAAAAGGACAAATTGTTGATAATAAGAAGTTGGTAGTGAATGTAGGTTCTAACGTCACGGTGGAAAGAACTCCAGCAGAAGTGATTAAACTATTGCAGAAACAGCAGGAAGAAACCTTGCAGCAAGTGGTAGAAATTCAAGCGATTCTGGCAGAATTAAATTCTGAAATGATGAAAATATACCAAGAACTTCAAGGAGCTTCTCCGGAATAAACATGTTTGGCAAGCTGAAAGAAAAACTGAAAAGCGCTTTATCTATTTTTACTAAGAAAGCAGAAGAAGAGTTAGAGATTCAGCCGGAAGAGAAGAAGATATTGATAGAAATAGAAGAACCGGAAGAAATTATTGTTGAAGAACCAATAAAAGAAGTGAAGGTTGAGAAAGTTAAGAAAGAGCTGAAGAAAAAAGAAGATAGAAAAGAGCTAAAGAAGAGAGAACTAGAAAAGATTGAAGATCAGAAAGCGGAAGAAAAAATCAAAGAAGCTTTGAAAGAAGATGATGTAGAAGAAATAGCTATTGAAGAAGAGAAAAAAGAAGAACCACAAATAAAAATTGTAGAAGAGCCGCCGGAGACCGTCGAAGAAAAGTTAGAAGAAGAGAAAGAATGGGAAGAACCAGAAGAAGAGAAGAAAGGTTTTTTCAAAAGATTATTCGGAAAGAAAGAAGAAAATAGAGAAGAAGAAGAAAGCGTAACTGAAATTGAAGTCCCAGAGAAATATAATCCCGCTACCCAAAAGTATGAACCGGACTTAAGTAAGATCCAAGAGATAGAAGAAGTTAAAGTTAAAGAAGAACCCGAAGAGGAAGCTGAAAAAGTAAAAGAAGAGAAGAAAGGTTTATTTGGTAAGATTAAACAATCCCTTACTACTAAAACCATTTCTGCCAGCAAATTTGAAGAACTATTCTGGGATTTAGAATTAGCGTTATTAGAGAATAATGTTTCAGTAGAAGTAATTGATAAAATCAAAGAAGATTTGAAAGAAGAATTGGTCGACAAGCCCTTATCTAGGAACGTGGAAAAAGTGATTGAAGATACCTTGCAGAAAACCCTGAAGGAAATTCTCTCTTTTGAAAAAATCGACTTATTAAAACTAGCCAAGAAGAAAAAACCTTTGATCATTGCTTTCTTTGGAGTGAACGGAGCCGGAAAGACTACTTCTATCGCTAAATTGACTTATTATTTTCAGAAACACGGGCATTCGGTAGTCTTGGCTGCTTGTGATACTTTCCGTGCCGCCGCCATTCAACAATTAGAAGAACATGCTGACCGTCTGGGAGTGAAGATAATTAAGCATGATTATGGTTCAGATGCGGCAGCCGTGGCCTTTGATGCTGTAAAATACGCGGAGAAGAACAAAATTGATATTGTGATGATTGATACGGCGGGAAGATTGCATTCCAATACCAATCTGATGCAGGAATTGGAAAAGATTATTCGAGTCACTAAGCCCGATGTGAAGCTTTTTGTTGGTGAGAGTATTACCGGCAATGATTGCATCGAGCAAGCTAAACAGTTTAACGATTTGGTAGAAATGGACGGAGCAATCTTAACCAAAGCGGATGTAGATGAGAAGGGTGGAGCTCCTTTATCTATCGCTTATACCATCAAGAAACCAATCTTATTCTTAGGGATGGGTCAAGAGTATAAAGATCTGGAAGAATTTTCTGCCGAGAAGATTATGGAAAGATTGGGATTGTAACTTATCCAAAATTAATCTCTTCTAATTTAACTTCTAAACTTTTCAAACGCGAAGGATCAAGAGGTAAATATAACTTTCCCTTCTCTCATCCGGTTGGAATCCAATAAAAAAAAGATACATCAAAAGAATTATCTTTTCCTTCTACCGGAAATACGGCGGGATAAGAAAGGAATTCCACTCCGAGGACTTTTAAATGCACTTGATAGCGGTAAGATTGATTGGAATTAAACAAATCTTTTGGATCAGCGGGACTGACAAAGAAATAAAATCCTTTAAAGGAAGGATTTCGACGGGATGCTTTTCCATAAGAATGGTGAGGATAAAGTCTCGTAGGAAGGCCCAAAGGAGAGTGAACCAAATTACCATGAAAATCTCTTTCCACGGAATCTAAACCGTAACCCATTTGGTCATGCATTAAGGAAAATTTTCCCCCATGAAATTTAGCGTCTAATTTTGAAGAAAAAATGGTGTGTAATAATTCTCCTGGTCCGGGAGGGGTCAAAAGATCTAACTTATTTTCGAATACCCGTTCCCAAGTGTACCATAAATTTGGTTGCAGTTCAAACATGGGTTTATCTTCCTTTTAAAAATCAATATAATCTTTCAACATTCGGTTTAGTAGCATATAGTTTACTATTTACACTAGCCACAAAATCTTTAACTTTAGTAGTATAACCATCGCAATACTGATCTGAAATTTGGTTTAATCTTTCGTTGGAGGAATTTATGGGAAATTTTCCTTCAAAGGCAGCCCGATCGATACAATTACCCGGATGGGAAGGAACAGCACACCTACCGGAATATCTATCTTTTACTCCTTCTAGTTTAGAAACCTCTCCAGACCAATAACGTGCTCTTCCGTTCAAAGAAGCAAGACGAGAATGAGTTATCTCTAAATTGACACCCACCCAAAGTCCTCCGGCTACTACTACTCCGACCGCGGCAAGAACTAATTTTTGGTATAAGTCTCCCATTTTGAGGAGGTTAAAATAGTATTACTTTATAAACTTTTCCCTTCTTTCTCACTGTTTAGTAGCAAAAGATTTAAATAATAGCCCTATTTCTGGTTAATGATGGAACGAGAAACCTTAGAAACATTGGTATTAATTGGAGTATTGGCTGGAACAGGAGTAGCAACTTACGTTTTAACCATTCCCCTGCGCAGAATAGACGAAAGAAACCAGGCGTTAGAGACAGAAAAAACTCTCCGGCCTGAACCGCTATACTCAAGGCCAAAATGCGCACCGCGAAATTACGAAGATGGTTAAGAAGAAATCAATTTCAAGAGTACGTTTCTCCGAGATAGTAGATCGGTTATTTTCAGAGAAGGAAGTAAATCCGCAAGATCTCAGCGAGGCAGTAATTCTAGCAGCAGATAATTATGGAGAACTTCTTCCGGAAGAGACTCCGACCGAAAGATGTACTAACTTACTCCGAGCATATACTGAAAACATAGTAAGAAGATATGGTTCTTTAGCCGAAATAACGGCATACCGGGTTATCTGGGGAGAAACACAAAAGTTAAGAGAAAATAATCCCACAAGTTATGCTGTCTGGGACGAAGTTCTTGCTCCAATAAGAGAAAGATTGTTTTCAGGTATTAAACCAGCACGTTTATATTATCAATAAGATTTCTTAAGTTATGCTTAGAGAACTTCAGCAAGATTTATACACACTAAAAGATCCAGAGAAAGCAAGATTATTGAGTGGATTCTTTAAGACCGGAAAAGGAGAATATGGAGAAGGAGATTTATTTCTCGGCATTACTATGCCAGTGCAAAGAGAAGTAGCGAAGAAGTATTATCGTGAAATTTCTTTGAAAGAAGTAGAACAACTCTTGCACGGCAAATATCATGAAGAACGGATGACCTCATTAATCATTCTCACTTACAAATTCAAGAAAGCTTCCGAAGCAGAAAGAAAAGAAATTTATGATTTGTATTTAAGGAATACTAAATATATCAACAACTGGGATTTGGTAGACGTTACCACTCCGAGAATTGTTGGGGAATATCTACGGGATAAAGACCATGCTATTCTCTATCAACTGGCCAAATCTAAAGATTTGTGGGAAAAGAGGATTTCTGTTTTGGCAACTTTTACTTTTATTGCTCATCACCAATTTAAAGACACCTTAAAGATTTCTGAAACTCTTCTAAATGATAAGCATGATTTAATTCATAAAGCAGTAGGCTGGGCCGGCGTTGCGTGGATATTAGCTGGCGTTAGCCAGCTTATTAAAATAAGAAAGCC
>JBBSWE010000042.1:0-6340 GCA_038046445.1 Nanobdellota archaeon
GGAGATACGAATATGTGAATAATTATGTTCCTCGAAGATATGATCATTGTTATAATTCTTCTGTGATGCTGATGGATAAATTATTGGAAGCAAATTTCTTAAAAACAGAACCGGTGTGGGCTTTTAACGCTGATAATCCTTTTTCCGGAGGAATTAAAGTGGGGACAATGAGTTCTGCAGCGGCTTCCATTCTTTATTTTGGTTATGATATTGGATTAGATTCAATCTTTATTCCTCTTCTGAGTGCGACTGCTTTAGGTGTTGCGGTTGGAACAGTAGAGGCCATCCGCATGAGAGTAAAAATCCATCGAGGAATACGGCAGGCCCGATTTATTGACCATCAAATTGAAACTATTCAGAAACACTGCCGGAAATTACAGCTGAAGGAATAATTCTTGCAAATCAATTATTCATTTTCCATCGCAAATGATCCCGCCACCAATAACGGAAAAGCAATAGTAGCGTCACAATGTATCTTCACATTAGGAGCGTTAAGCTTAACTTTTCCCCAAGTTATGGCTTCTTCTATTCTAGCCCCGGAATCAGAGCCGTCAAATTCTTGTGCGGTATTAATGTATACTACATAATCAAATCCTTCGCGGAAGATGTTAGCGTTTAAAGCAAAATGTTTACTTATTCCTCCTCCTAAAATAATCCCTCCGGTTTTCTCCGCGTTCAAGGCAATATTAACAATATCTTTAATCTCCTTGGCTACATCTACATAAAAGTCCGCATGGGTCTGTTTGAAGAAATAGATCATGTCTCCGAAGGAACCATCCACTAATCCTGGACAGAAGACGGGAATATCATTCTTAGCGGCCCAATAAAGAATAGAGTTCTCATCATTAATCGCCCATCCTAATTCTCGGATCAAGTCTTTAGGACAAGGGATTTTTCCGGTAGCTTTTTGTTTCTCATACTGCTCTTGCAAGAATTTCTGCATGAACATATCCCAATAAGCAAAACGATCGTTTGGAACAAAAATATTTCCGATACGATTGATGCCATGCTCAAATAACATTCTTCCAGAAACATCGAATTGCCCTAATACAAACGGTTTTAAACATTTGATAATATCTTCTTCGATTCCTCCCCCCGAAGTTACTAATACATCTACTTTTTTGTGCTTTACCAAATATTTGATGATATCTCGATTTCCTGAACTAACCATATTGGAAGTGTAAGAAAGGAAGATGGTGGCTTTCTCTCGACGCATAGTCTTTACAATTTCGATTCCTTCTGCAAGATTAGTGGCTTGGAATCCGGTCTTAGCGTACGCCTGCAGGAATTTCTGCAGATCAAATCCTTTTTCAGAATTCTTTTCGAAGTTGAATCCTTCAATGCTCGGATATCCTTCTAAGGTCATACATTCTTTGGGTGTAAACTGGGAATGTTTCTCTTTAAGTTGTTCCACTTCTGGGGAAAATATTTTGTTATTTTGATTCATGATTATAACCTCGCTGAATTAAATGTGTTAATTATTTTTATTGCTTTAATTTAAATTTTAAAACAACCTAAAACTCTCTAAAAGAAATCGTTACTCTTAACTTCCTGCTATTCGAACTGAATCTTGATAATTCATATTATTCTAAAATATAGTTTGATTTAAATAGGTTTCTGTAGAAATAATTTTAAATAAGTTTTAGCTCAAATTAACTGCTTCCTTCCACATCGTCCAGATCCATTAGCATTTTTTCTTTAGCATCCTTATAATGCTCATAATGGTCTTGGCACACTTTTCTTCCACCCCATTTGTGGGTGGCTTCCTTAGAGCATCCTGTTTCTTCGCATTCCATATTTATATAAAATAACCATTATTTATTTAAATCTTATCTAATTCTATCATTAAATGAACCTAGTTGATGTGCATTGCCATTTGAACCATGAGCTTTACCTGAAAGAATTAGAAGCAGTGCTGGAACGGGCTAAAAAGGCCGGGATAAAAAAAATCGTCTGTTCCGGTGTTAATCCTCCTGGTAATCGCCAGGTGCTAGAATTAGCTAGAAAACATCCACACTTGGTTAAAGCTTGTTTGGGTATTTTCCCTATCGATGCCATTGGATTATCGGAAGGAGAAACCGGACTGCCGAAACATCTTGGGAAGATTGATCTGGAAGAAGAGTTTGAATTCATTCGCAAACATCAACACGAAATCGTCGGTATTGGAGAGATTGGAATGGACTTTCATTGGGATAGTGAACATCATGCTGAACAGGAAGAAAACTTTCGTCAGATTATTCGCTTTGCTGTGGATTTAAAGAAACCTATCGTTGTCCATTCGCGCCAAGCCGAGAAAGAGTGTATTGATATATTAGAACAAGAAGTTAAAAATAAAGAAATTAATATTGTGATGCATTGTTTCTCCGGCAACAAAAAGCTGATTGCTCGAGCCAGAGATTTAGGATTTTATTTCTCTATCCCTGCCAACATCAACAAGCTGCAGCACTTCCAAACTTTAGTGGAGATGGTGGATTTAAGGCAGTTGTTAACGGAAACGGACGGCCCTTGGCTCTGTCCTTACCCTCGTGGTCATAGCGAACCAGCTTTCGTAGTGGAAGCGATCAAGAAGATTGCTGAGATCAAGAAGATTTCGGAGAAGGAAGTAGCCGAACATATTTGGAAGAATTATGAAAAAGTGTTTGAAGAGTAAAATTATTCTTCCTTTATGGTTCTGCAATATAAGCTGAAATCGCAGATTCGTTGGAAGGATTATCCTGGTAAAGATAAGCTGAAATTTTCTCCGACAAGATATGATTTCAGACTTCTTAGCGAAAACCGAAAGAAGATTTTAATCGAAAAAGGATCTTATGAAAAAGTGTTGAAACGGTTTAGGCAAATTGAGTTTTTCAAACGTCGTTAACTGCTTATCTATTTTCTAAACTATAATTATTTATATACTTTAAGGCTATTCCTCTCCTTATGATCCGGAAAATGTCTCGTTTCGGAATTGGACCGTGGTTTGCTTTAATCTCACTAATTTACGCTGCAATTATTTTTGGAATAAGTTACTTCTTTTTACCACTACAATTTTATTTAGTATCCATTATCGTAAATTATGTCTTGGGGGCGGTTCTAGTTCTTTCTGGATTAATTTTCTTCTCTATTTCTGCTTATCAATTGCATAATAATTTTAATTCCGGAAAGCTGCAGACTAACGGAGCTTATGCCTTTATGCGCCATCCTATTTACGGAACGTGGATTGTATTTATCGTTCCTGGATTAGTTTTAATCTTTCCCTATCTGTTGGGAATTACGATTCCGTTTGTGATGTATGGGATATTTCGCGGATTAATTGTAAAAGAAGAAAAGTACCTTCTTAAGAAATTTGGGAAGAAGTATTTGGAATATACTAAGAAAGTTCACCGTGTTTTTCCGTTTTAAGAAGAGGTGTGGTTTTCTTCCTCGCTTACGACTTCAATCTTAGGAGCAGGCTGCAAAGCTTCTTCAAACTGCTGGAACATATATCGCGGCAGATAAGTTCTTTCGTAATATTGATAGAATTCAATAATATTAAAATATTCAATCAAATCCTTAAATTCTTCTCTTAATTGAGAAATAACGTGCTTAACTCTAGTTTTATCGGTAGATTCAATATCTACTTCCATACTCCAATCACCAATAGTTTTGTTGACTTGCACGATCTCTTTGACTCGAAGCAAGTAATTTAACATCTGATTTTCTCTTTCTTGGCTGATGTTGTGCAAGTTTAAGAACAAACGAAATTTGTACAAACCTAATTTATTAGTATCGATCAGATATTTGAACCCCTTGATTACTTTTCGCTTACGTAACATCTTCAATACCGTAGCAGCAGTTTTAATATTTATTCCGGACAGTTTAGCCAGATGACTCAAGCGTAACTGAGGATTATCCAATAAATTTTTCATTACGCGCATCTCGTTCTCGGTAAATACTTCCATTTCGCGGTCTCCGCCGATGATGATCTCTTGCTCGTAGTTGCTGATTAAATTAGGATTTTTTAACAAGTATGCTCGAGGATAAATATGAGTAACTAAATTTAGAATCATCTTAAAGTTGTTCAAAGAAGGGATTAGGCTGCACACTTTTCTTAACTCTTTGTTGAAGCGGGAAGGATTGGGAGATTCGATATCGATACATAAGTCAAATTCTCCGTTCAATTCGTACATAGCCACAATGTAATTATTATCACTAAGTTTCTTGATAATTTCAATTTTATCATTTTCGCTGATATAACCTCCCTTAAAATATACTCTGAATAAGATCATTCCCAAATAGGAATAATCAAAAACACAGTATGGATTATAGATAATCCCTTCTCTTAAAAGGGTCTTTAGATTGTATTTAATGCGCTGAGGGCTACTCTTTTGCAGTTGGGCCAAATCACGAATCTTTGCTCGCGAATTCTCGGCAATCAGATAGAGCAAATCACGGTTAATTTTGACCATTTTCGGAAATAATCTTTACTTATATATAAATATTGCCTTTATAATGGATAAAAGTAAAAATCCTTTAAGCATAACCTTTAAATATAGGTATTAGTATACTAGTACCTATGTCAGTTGAGCTAACTAAAAAAGGAGTTTTTGAAAGTGCGGTTCTTTATTTGTATAGTTTTGTTCAGGATCCTTCTCGGGAAGCACCTTTAGAAGGGGTTACAGAAATGCACCCCGACCGCTTAAGTACAGGAACAATTTGGGTTTACGATGGTCGGATGGTATTAGAGAATGCTAAAGCTAAAAGAACCATCGTGAAGCCAAAATACGGGATAAGAAGTGAACATGATGTCCCCACTCTGGAGGATTTGGCTGGCTTAGTACGTTCTGAACCTAATAGCGATGTGACTTATTTTGTGAATACTGTCGATAAGACCGCTACTAAAGTTTATGGTGGATTAAGGAATAGCGGTGAGGGAGTAGATCTAGAAGCCTTATCCCAGCAATTATCTTTAACTTATTCTAGTTATGATGGACATGTTTCTACTGATGATGTAGGAAGAAGGACCGATGCGGCTATGGCTAATGCGCAAATGCTGAATAGTCCTCCTTTAGGAGACGGTTCAGAAGTAAGAGTGGTTATCGTGGGAGAGACCAAATATGCTAATACTGATTTTGGTAAGATTTCTGAATTTGGTCCTAAAGGGTTGCTCTGCAAAGAATTTTTCTTTTATCACGCTCCAGAACATCAAGGTCCTTTTATTGATGAAGAAAAGAAGTTTTTAGGCATTTTAAGAGAGTATGAGCCTCCTAAGGTAAAGGGAGGAAGAGTACAACTCAAATCAGAAAGTTATGTCTCTTTAGGTGCTAAAGGAGAGCTGCAATATACTCCGGTAGCTTCTACCATCGCTTTAGAAAAAGCAGCATAAATATTTTTACTTTTTTCCAACAGCTGTTTTCTAGAGTGTGGTTTGATTAGAACACTGGTTCTTTAAAGCTGAACAGATAAGAATAATCGAAGTTTGGGGGCATAGTAAACAATTTTTGTTCCTTCAGTAGAGCAATAATCTCCTCTTCTGCTTTCTGTTCATCGTATTGCCAAGGATCAGTAGAATCAGGTAGAACACCGGGAATCGGATATAACCAGAATTCTGTTTTCTTCAACCCCAAATGTAATTCCTTCCACATCGCACCAATCTGAATTCGATGTCCTTCCCCTATTTCTGCTCCCAATATTTGGCCAGAACTTATTAAAAGTACTGGTTCGGAATGATATTTACGAGACCTTTCCGCAGCCCATTGGATTGAGCAATGTGGATGATTCTCTTGTAAATAAATGAGACCTCTTGAACCAAAATAAACGTTATTGTTTTCTCTAAGCTGATCTTCTAAATATGCTCTAGTTGTCCCATGGAACCATAAGGAATATTTCCGTTCTACTTTCATTCGTACACTCCAAAATTATCCTTATTTTTAAAATATACCCAAAATATTATATACCATTTATCTTTCCTTAAAATTAAGGTGAAAATATGAAGATACTTAAGGAATTTAAAGAATTTTTAGAACAGTATAAGGTTATGGGATTAGCTATTGCTTTCATTATGGCTATGGCAGCTAACGCTTTAGTTCAATCATTAGTTAAAGATATTGTGATGCCTATAATTACTCCATTTATTCCCGGGGGGGCTGGCAGACCGCTACTTTTAGTTTAGGTCCAATTGTAATCAGTTGGGGTTCTTTCTTAGCAGCTTTGATTAACTTCGTCATTCTGGCTTTAATAGTCTTTGCCGTAGCCAAATGGATCTTGAAGGAAGATAAAGTAGAGAAGAAGTAGATAGTTTTATATTCTTTTATTTTATCCCTTTCTGATGAAATTAAAGATCTATCTCTTCCGGCATGCGCAGACTTACTATAATCGTGAC